>ONJV01000075.1 GCA_900318215.1 uncultured Veillonellaceae bacterium | reverse complement strand
CAGCCGGCCGAGACCAGGATAAAGCCCAGCCGCGTTGAGAAATTTCCACGTTCCAAAAAATACACCTCATTTGCAGAAGCACGAGTCCTTCGTCGCTTCCCTGAAAATTTAAGGATGCTATTTGCCTGACGGCAAATGGCTAAGATATTCCTAAGCGCTGAAGCGCTAAGGAATATCTTAATTAATACACGAAAGTATTATAGCATCGAGCACCCCGCCTTGCAAAATACATTTTTCTTGCACCATGTCCATTCTGCAAAAACAAGGGTAGATTTTCTCCGTGTAACAATGTATAATAGAGGGCGACAATTCCATCATCTACATTACATGAAAAGGTGGGTTCCGTATGAATCTCAGTCACATCTCGAAAAAAATGAAGCTCCTCTCGCTCGGCGTTGCGACCGTGTTCGCGGCGGGCGTCTTCGCTGGCTGCGGCGGATCACAGCAGGCGGGGTCATCGTCGGGCAAGACGTACAAGATCGGCGTCGTCCAGCTCGTCGAGCACAACGCGCTCGATGCGGCGAACAAGGGCTTTGTCGATGGCCTGAAGGAACGTGGCTACGAGCAGGGCAAGAACGTCGAGTTCGACCAGCAGAACGCACAGGCTGACCAGTCGAACCTCCAGAACATCGCGCAGCGCTTCGTTTCGGGCAAGATGGACCTCATCTGCGCCATCGCGACGCCGGCCGCGCAGACGGTCGCAAATGCGACGAAGGACATCCCGATTGTCGGCACGGCCATCACGGACTATGTCGGCGCGAAACTCGCAGCCTCGAACGAGAAGCCGGGTGGCAACATCACGGGCACGAGCGATATGAACCCGATCAAGGAGCAGATCGACCTGCTGCTGAAGATCAAGCCGGAGGCGAAGACCATCGGCACGATCTACTGCTCGAGCGAGGTCAATTCCGAAGTTCAGATCAAGGCGATGCAGGAATATGCCGAGTCAAAAGGCCTGACGGTCAAAGTCGCGACGATCTCGACGGTCAACGACCTCCAGCAGGCCGCGCAGAGCCTCGTCGGCTCCGTCGATGCGTTCTATGAGCCGACGGACAACATCGTCGCCTCCGCGATGCCGACGCTCGTTGCCATCACCGACCCAGCGAAAATCCCTGTCATCTGCGCAGAGCCGAACATGGTCAAGGCTGGCGGCCTCGCAACGTACGGCATCGACTACTACAAGCTCGGCGTCCAGACGGGCCACATGGCTGCCGACATCCTCGAAGGCAAGTCGAAGCCTGCCGACATGAGCATCGAGATGGCGAAAGACCTCAAGGTCACGGTCAACAAGGCCGACGCCGCCCGCCTCGGCCTCACGCTGCCGGAGGACGTGCTCAAAGATGCTGACATCGTCGAATAAATATTGATTGTTTTTGAACGCAACGGCTGCGTCTTTTCGGCAATCCCGAAACGCAGCCGTTTGTCTTGATAAGATTTGGAGAATTTCTATGGATCTTGTGATTTCCACCATCGCGCAGGGGCTGCTCTGGGCACTCCTCGCGATTGGCGTCTACCTCACGTTCCGCGTGCTCGACATCGCGGACCTCACCGTCGAGGGCAGCTTCCCACTCGGTGCCGCCGTCGCGGCGACGATGCTCATCGCGGGCTATCATCCTGTTGCAGCCATCCTCGGCGCCTGCGTCGCCGGCATGCTTTCGGGCGTCGTCACGGGCTTTCTCTGCACGAAGCTCAAAATCCCCGCACTGCTCGCTGGCATCCTGACGATGATTGCGCTCTACTCCGTGAACCTGCGCATCATGGGCAAGGCGAACCTGCCGCTCTTGCAGCAGGACACGATTTTCACGATTGCCCGCTCGCTCGGCTTTGACAACAACGTCACGGTGCTCGTCGTCGGCGCCATCATCGTGCTGATTGTCGCCGTGCTGAACTACTGGTTCTTTGGCACGGAGCTTGGCACGGCCGTGCGCGCGACGGGCTGCAACCCGCACATGATCCGCGCGAACGGCATCGACACGGACGTCATGGTCGTGCTCGGCCTGCTGCTCAGTAACGGCCTCGTCGCGATGTCCGGCGCGCTCGTTGCGCAGAACAACGGCTTTGCGGATGTCGGCATGGGCGTCGGCACCATCGTCATCGGCCTCGCATCCGTCATCATCGGCGAGGTGCTGTTCGGCACGCGCAGCTTCAAGAACTGCCTGATTTCCGTCATCCTCGGCTCCATCGTCTACCGCGCCGTCATTGCCGTCGTGCTGCAGATGGGCATGCCGCCGAATGACCTCAAGCTCTTCACGGCCATCCTCGTCGCGCTCGCGCTCTCTCTGCCGCTGATTCAGGCACGCTGGAACAAGTTCCGCAAGGGGGTGACGCGCTGATGCTGACCATCGAGCATATTTCAAAGACATTCAATCCGAACACCATCACAGAAAAAATCGCGCTCCGAGGCGTGAGCCTCCATCTCGCGCCAGGCGATTTCGTCACGGTCATCGGCGGCAACGGTGCCGGCAAATCGACACTCATGAACTCCATCGCGGGCACGTATCCCGTCGATGAGGGCAAGATCGAGATTGCGGGCACGGACATCACGAAGTGGCCAGAACACAAGCGCGCAAAGTTCATCGGCCGCGTGTTTCAAGATCCGATGATGGGCACGGCCGCGAACATGCAGATCGAGGAAAACCTCGCGATTGCCGCCCGCCGCGGCAAGACGCCGACGCTGCGCTGGAGCTCGACGACGAAAGATCGCGAGCACTACCGCGAACTGCTCGCCGGGCTCCACCTCGGCCTCGAAGACCGCATGCAGTCAAAAGTCGGCCTGCTCTCGGGCGGCCAGCGCCAGGCGCTGACGCTGCTGATGGCAACCATGGCCGAGCCGAAACTGCTGCTTTTAGACGAGCACACGGCCGCGCTCGACCCGAAGACGGCCGAAAAAGTCCTCTCGCTGACGGAGAGCATCGTCGCAAAGCAGCACCTCACGACGCTCATGATCACACACAACATGCGCGACGCGCTGAAATACGGCAACCGCCTCATCATGATGTTCGAAGGCAAGATTCTCTTCGACGTCCCCGCCGAAAAGAAGAAGGGCCTGCAGGTCAAAGACCTGCTCGAAATGTTCGAGAAAGCGGCCGGCAGCGAGCTTGCCAGCGACAGCCTGCTGCTGAGCTGACCCCCATCGAATATGGCTTTCCAAAAAAGGAGCACGTGCCTCATACGAGGAACGTGCTCCTTTTCTTTGCCTACGTTCATCAGATTCTATTAATGTACTTCAATTTTTCATATCAATCGCCGTTTTTACCATTTCGTCTCCGACGGTGATGATTTTAGAATTCGACTGAAAACCACGCTGCGTGATGATCATATTCGCAAATTCCTCCGCCACATCCACGTTCGACATTTCCAATGCCCCCGGCGTGATCGTCACGCCATAGTCTCCTGACTGGATGATTTCCGGTGCGCCAGAGTTCGCGCTCTCCTGATAGAGGCTCGTCCCCGTCTTGAACAGGCCTGCGGAATTCTTGAAATGCGCGACAGCGACTTGTGCTTCCGTCTGGCGGGCGCCATTCGAGTAGATGCCGGTGACGATGCCCGAGGAATCGACTTCGACGCTTTGCAGCGTCCCCACTGTCTTCTCGATGGGCACCGTTGCGCCGATTTCATACGTGCCTTCCGTTTTCACGACCGTCGTGCCATCGCTGAGCGTCAGCGTCACGGGATGCTCCGGGCTGGCCACCGCCTGCGTCAGCTGGGTCTGGCCAATCGATTCCGTTAATGGTGAAGCAAGAGTAAGTGTAATATCATTCGTTCCGTCCGTCAACGTGATGGTGTTGCTGCCTGCAGCAGCGGATTTCAAGTTCCAATCTGCTGATACATCCAAATCATGGTCGATAGCAACAATGGTCAGCTGATGGCCGTCAATGTCAACGGTAAACGGGTATTTTTCCGTTACGCTTCCCTTAGTAAGGATCTGAGTCTGAAAGCCGACGTTCTGCCCCTTTGGAACTTCAAAGACGGCTGCTGGAGACAAGGTAACCGTTGCTGTATTGCCGTTTCCATCCTCAATTTCCGCCGTCGTTGCCCCCAGCGGCACATCATTCTTGAACGTCCATGTCCCGCCGCTGGGAACGCCTTCCACACGGAAGTGCTTCCCTCCGAAGGAAATATTCAAATCCTGTGCAGCCGTAATCCCCGTAATCGTTCCGTCCGTGGTTTCCGTCAGCGCCTTGCCAAAGGAAATCTTGATATCCTCCGTCGCAGCCGTCGGATCAATGACGCCGTCTTTCGCCATCCAGCCCTGGACGTAATGCCCGCTGCCGGGCAGGACATAGTTTCCCTCCGCATCAAAGGAAAAGGCACCATCCCGCGTATAGTACGTTTCGCCGTCGCGTCTGACTACGAACAGTCCGTCGCCAGAAAGGCAGAGATCCGTGTTCTTGCCGGTCACCATGGGGGCTCCATCTTTGAATATGGTATCAATGGCCGCTGTATGGACGCCCAGGCCGACCTGTTCGGGATTTGTGCTTCCAATATTTCCATCCGAAGCAGACGCATCCTTCAATGTTTGGGAAAGCATGTCCTCAAACGTTGCACGACCCGTTTTGAATCCGACCGTATTCACATTGGAAATGTTGTTGCCGATGACATCCATCCGGGTCTGATGCTCTTTCAGTCCTGACCTTCCTGTAAACAATGCACGCATCATGCTGCATCCATCCTCCTTCCCGTTCATGCAGGTGGAGCGCGTCCGTCGTTCGGCGTCCCCAGAATGGTCCGGCACAACCTGCATTTCAAACACATGGCTGATAGATTTTTCTACAAGCATAAGTATATCATGTTTTATAACATGTTTCCACAAAATTCACAGATAGAAATAAATTTTCCATCATTGATTTTTTCAACATATTCAAGTACAGATTTTCGCACTCATCCTATGTCATTTATATAATCATATTCTCGATTTACACTTTTCGTTATAATGATAGACATGAGGTGGTAACCATGACAGAGAAGCTCAAGATCACGATGAAACATCCGCGCGGGGCAGACGGCTACAAGACGTTCTCCGTCCGCATCCGCGAGGAAATCATCGATCAGATTGACGACATTTCCAAAAAGACCGGCCGAAGCCGCAATGAGCTCATCGGCATGCTGCTGGATTTCTCGCTGAAGAACAGCGAAGTCGTGTAAGAAAACAGGCAGAACGCGCACGCCGCAACACCGCTCTCCCATTCGGAGAGCCTTTTTTCTGCGCTTTATCTTGCTTCTTGTTGGAAGTCCGAATATAATGGAAGAAACAGGATTCATTCTGGTCTTAGCATGGATGTACTCGAACTTTCGCGGTGGCAGTTCGCCATCACGACCATCTATCACTTCTTGTTCGTGCCGCTCACGCTCGGCCTGTCCATCTTCCTTGCACTGCTCGAGACGTGCTCCGTCATCACGAAGCGCCCGGCTTGGAAGGAGCAGTCGCGCAAGCTCGCGAAGTTCTTCGGGACGATCTTCCTCATCAACTTCGGCATGGGCGTCGTGACCGGCATCGTGCAGGAGTTCCACTTCGGCATGAACTGGTCGGAGTATGCGCGCTTCATGGGCGACATCTTTGGCGCGCCGCTCGCGCTCGAGGCGCTGACGGCATTCTTCCTCGAATCGACGTTCCTCGGCATCTGGGTCTTCGGCTGGGATCGCCTCTCGCCGAAAGTCCACTGCGCGACGATCTGGATCACGGCGATTGCGAGCAATCTCTCGGCGTTCTGGATTCTTGTCGCGAACGGCTTCATGCAGCACCCCGTCGGCTATGCCATCGAGGACGGGCGCGCCGTCATGACGGATTTCTTTGCGCTCGTGACAAATCCCTACGCCATCGGCCAGTACATGCACACGCTGTTCTCGGGCATCGTGACGGCCGGCATGCTGCTGCTCGCGATCACGGCGTACAAGATTCTCGCGGGCGGCGAGTACCGCGCGGCGTTCCAGAAAGTGCTGCGCGGCGTCGCGCTCTACCTGCTCGTCGGCCTTTTCGCCGTCATGGGCACAGGCCATCTGCAGGCGCAGCAGGTCGCGCACATGCAGCCGATGAAGCTCGCCTCGATGGAGGCGCTCTGGGAAACGGAAGATCCGGCACCATTCACGATTTTTGCTGACATCAATGTCCCGGGCCAGCGCAACAACGTCGAAATCACCGTGCCCTATGTGCTCTCGTTCATGGTCTACAATGCGCCTTCGGGCGAAATCAAGGGCATCCGCGATCTCCAGCTGGAATCGGCCAAGAAATACGGCCCCGGCGTCTACATGCCGAATGACATTCTCGGCCTGTTCATCAGCTTCCGCGGCATGATTGCGATGGGCGGCCTCATGATGCTGTTCGCGTTTGGCGCGCTCGTACTCGGCTGGTACAAGAAATCGTCCGCCTCGTGGGAGCGCAAGCGCTCGAATTTCTACGTCAAGTGGTTCCTGCGGCTCTCCGTCCTCGCACTGCCGCTGCCGTTCATCGCGAACACGCTCGGCTGGTACCTCACGGAGGCCGGCCGTCAGCCATGGATTGTCGTCGGCTTGCAGAAAACGGCATCCGCCTACTCGCCGAACCTCACGACGGGCGATGTCTTTTTCTCGCTCGCGGGCTTCACGGTCGTCTATCTCGTGCTCGCGCTCGCGGCGCTCTATTCGGCCATCCGCTATATCCGCCGCCATCCGATGACGCCGCCCGTCATCGCCATGCCCGACGATGACGAGGAAGGGAGGGAGTTCTGATGGATCTCAATACGCTCTGGTTCATCCTCATCACCGTGCTGTTCACGGGATTCTTCATCCTCGAAGGCTTCGACTACGGCGTCGGCATGACGCTGCCGTTCCTCGACACCGAGGAAGACCGCCTCATGGCCATCCGCTCCATCGCGCCCGTCTGGGACGGCAACGAAGTCTGGATGATCACGGCGGGCGGTGCGCTGTTCGCGGCGTTCCCGCACGCCTATGCGACGATGTTTTCCGCGTTCTACCTCGCGCTCTTCCTCATGCTGTTCGCGCTGATTCTGCGCGGTGCGGGTCTTGAACTGCGCGGCAAGGACAACAACCGCCTCTGGCGCCATGGCTTCGACTGGGCCATCGCCATCGGCAGCGCGCTCCCTGCACTGCTCTGGGGCGTTGCCGTCACAAACCTGCTCGCAGGTATCGCGATTGACGACCACATGATCTATCAGGGAACGTTCTGGGATCTTCTGCGCCCCTACACGCTGTTCGGTGGGCTGACGTTCCTGCTCGTCTTCCTGTTCCACGGCATCGCGTTTCTGCGCCTGCGCATCGCGGACGAGCGCATGACGTCGAGCCTGCTCGACGGCCAGCGCATCATCGGCATCCTCGCGGCGTTCGTCTTCGTCATCTGCGGTGTCATGACGCTGCATGACACGGACATGACGGCGAGCGTCCCGGCGGTCATCGCACTCGTGCTCGCGGCCGTCACGTTCCTGCTCTCGTGCCTGTTCTCTGCCGTGCACGCCTGCGGCAAGTCGTTCTTCATGAGCACCTGCGCCATCGCGCTGACGACGATTGCGTTCTTCCTCGCACTCTTCCCGCGCATCATGGTCTCGACGCTCGGCGCCGACCTGAGCCTCACGATTTACAACGCGTCCTCGACGCCGTACACGCTCCAAATCATGACCGTCGCGGCCGGCATCCTCGTGCCGATCGTGCTCTGCTATCAGGCATGGTCGTACTACATCTTCCGCAAGCGCGTGACGCGCGAAGACATCGCTTGACATGACGATTTCATCTTTCTTCCGGCAGGAGCTCGCACGAAGAAAGCGTTCCCTCGCCTTCCTTTCGTGCCTGCATCTTGCCGCAGGGCTCCTCACCATCGCCGGTGCATTCTGCACCGCGCAGATTCTCTCCTGTGCCACCTTCGGCACGTTACGTGAAACATTCACAGAAAAAGCAGTACCGCTCTTCGGGGTACTGCTTTTTGTCGTGCTTGGAAAATGGATGCTCGACGTACCGGAACGCCAGCTGCGCGGCCGCCTTCGGCTCGATGCACAGGAACGTCTCCGCCGCCACATTCACGTCGCTCTCTTCGCCCGCTCGCCGCTCGCGCTCTCGCCTGCAACCGGTGGCGAATTGCTCGGCCTTGCCTGTGAGGGCGTCGACCGTCTGCAGGGCATCTATGAAAAAACGCTGCCCGTGCTGCTCGGCATCGCCGTTCGCATGCCGCTGTTCCTCATCGCGCTCGCGCTTGCCGATCCGTGGACGGGCCTGCTCGCGCTCGTCACACTGCCAATCGCGCCGTTCCTGCTCTACCTCATCGGCCGCGTCACGAAAGAGCGCAGCACGCGCGAATGGCATGCCATGATGAAGATGGGAAGCGCGTTCGCCGAACTCCTGCGCACGATTCCGATGCTGAAGCTCTTCGAACGCGAACAGGCGGAAGCCGCGCGCGTGGAAAAGACGAGTAACGCCTTTACGCATGCCGCACTCTCCGTGCTCGAAACCGCCTTCGTCTCGGCGTTTGCGCTCGAACTCATCACGACGCTCTCGATTGCGCTGATTGCCGTCAGCCTCGGCTTCCGGCTGATTGGCGGGGAGATTGCGTTTGCGCCTGCGTTTTTCGCACTGTTGCTCGCGCCGGAGTTCTATGCACCGCTGGCTGCGGGCGGGACGAGCTTTCATGCGGGCATGGAGGCAGTGTCGGCGCTGAAGCCGATGCTGCATTTCATCGACGAAGCGGAAAGCGTGCAGACGCAGGAAGTCGCACAAGAGAAAACTGGTGATGCTCTGCGATTTGACAGCGTTACTTGTTGCTATCCGGGGCGCAAGGTGCCGGCCGTTCACGAGCTCACGTTCCGCGTGCCACGCGGCAAAACCACGCTGCTCTCAGGGACGAGCGGGGCGGGAAAATCAACCGTGTCTGCGCTGGCGCTCGGATTTCTGACGCCAACGGCTGGGAAAATCGAATATGGCATTGAAGGTTCCATCGCCTATGTACCGCAGGAACCGAATATCTTTGCAGCAACGCTGCGGGAAAATCTCTTGCTTGGACGGGACGCTCCCGATGACGTGCTGCAGGGTGCGATGGAACGTGCGGGACTCGCATCGCTGCTCGCTCGGCTGCCGGAAGGACTCGATACGAGGCTTGGCGAGGGCGGAAGGCAGCTGAGTGCTGGAGAGCGGCGGCGGCTCGGCTTGGCACGGGCGCTCGTCGTGCCGAAGGCGCTGTATCTGCTCGATGAGCCGACGGCAGGGCTCGATGAAGAAAACGAAAAAGTTGTGCTTGAAAGCATCCGGGGGCTGGTTGTGGGAGAAGGGGCGCCTGCCGTTCTGATTGCTTCGCATCGGCCGAAGACGATGGAAATTGCCGATTTTATTGTGCGGCTAGATGGGGGAACGGTCGTTAGAGAGGACGAGAATCGAGTTCGGCTAATGCACCTTACTACTCCTTCAGTCGCCTACGGCGACAGCTCCCTCAATGAGGGAGCCTGCTATTTAAGGACGGCCCCCGCTCCGAGGGGGCTGTCACCGAAGGTGACTGGGGGTGTGTCGAAGGCAGGACAGCAGAGTTCTGCAAATGTGCAGTCGAAGGGTGGAACTTTGCTGCACCTGTTTTCAGCACTTGCCGCCCTGATTTATCTTCTGCCCGTTGGGTTATCATTGCTTGCATTGCTTTCGGGCGTGCTGGCGGACGGTGCGGCGGTCGTGCTGCTCGGGGCGTCGGCCTGGCTCATCGCGACGGCGGCGTTTCATCCGCACCTCTATATGCTCGCTGTCGCCATCACGGGCGTGCGTGCGTCGGGTATCGGACGCGCAGTCTTCCGCTATCTCGACCGCTACCTCTCACACCGCGCCGTCTTCACGCTCTTGACGCGGTTGCGCCTCGCCGTCTACGACCTCGCCTGCCAGCGCCTGCCCGAGCGCGTGCCCGGCCCGGCGTCTGGCGCATTTCTCCAGAGCGCATCCACGGGCGTTGACGAACTGCGCGACTTCTATCTGCGCTCGCTGTTTCCGCTCGTGCGCATCCTCGTCATCGCCGTTATCACGGCATGCCTCGCTGCTCATGAAGGAGCATCTTTCAGCGCAACATTTGCCGCCGCAGAATCTTCGCTCGTCCCTTCGACGCTTGCCGCCCGCGGCGAAGTGCTCTTCGCGCTTCTTCCCATCATCTGCATTCTGCTGCTCGTGCTGATCACATATCTTTCGCACCATAACGGACAGACCGATACTGCGATGTCAGAATACCGCAGCGGCCTGCTCGATGCCTTTGCAGGGCGCGCTGAAATCGCCGCATTCCGCGCCGCCGACTGGATGGCAGGCCGTCTCGACCGCCATGCGGCCGTCATCACGCAAGCTCGCCGCAGTTCGCTCCGCCGCGACGCGCATGCTGACGCATGCGCCAGCGCCCTGCCGCGCCTCACATGGCTTCTGCTGTTCGGCCTGCTTGCCTTTGGCCTGCCAGCAACACCGACACAGGACGAAGCAGTCCATCTCGCCGTCTGCGTGATGGTGTTTGCGACGCTGCTCGATCTTTTGGCGACGGTGCCGGAGGTACTGCGGGCGGTTCCGGCGGCAATCGAACGAGCATATACCATACTCGCACTGACGGAAGAAGACTGCCGACTTCGTCGGCATAAGCGAACTCTAAGCGCTAAAGCGCTAAGAGCCTGCTTATCCCCCCGCCGCTCACGCGGCCCGTCCCCCCTCTGGAGGGGGGCTGTCACTAAAGGTCAAAATTCCTCCTTAATCCTTTCTTCTACCTCCCTCTCTTTCTCCTATCCCCATCTCCCCCCTCTCTTTCAAAATCTTTCTTTCACAATTTCTCCCGGCGAAAAGTTCCTTCTCCTTGGCGAGAGCGGCGCGGGGAAGACGACGTTGTTCCATCTCTTGACGCGCCTCTGGGAGCCGGATGGCGGCATGCTGGCGCTTGCGGGGCATCCTTATGCTGACCTTTCCACGGCCGACGTCCGTCATGCCTTTGCCGCTGCGACGCAGGCGGGCGTGCTTTTTTCCGGCTCGATCCGCGAGAACTTCGACCGCTTTGTCCCAGGTCTCACGGACGATGAGCGCCGCCGCGCCATCGAGCTCGCCGCTCTTTCTCCCGTCATCGACGACCTGCCGCAGGGCGAGCGCACGCGGCTCGGCGAAGATGCCTGCCGCCTCTCGGGCGGGCAGCGCCAGCGCCTGCTCGTCGCCCTCGCGCTCGCCCGATTCCTCCAGGGCAAAGACGCCGGACAGCAAAAAATCCTGCTGCTCGACGAGCCGACAACCGGCATCGACCGCAATACAGCAGGATCCATGCTGCAGGGCATCCTCTCCGCCTTTCCGCAGGCAACGATGCTCCTGATTCTCCACGACCGGGAGCTCGCGAGCCTCATCGCCGCGCGGGAAGACGCGCATGTCCAGCATCTCTGAAATTTTGACATTCCAAGTTCAGACTTTTGCGCGCAGCGCTTTTGCCGTCTTCTTTGCGGCTTTCTTTGCTGCATGCTTCGCCGCCTTCTTGATCAGCTTCTTTGCGACCTTCTTCGTGATCTTGCCCATGCTCGTCACCTCCCTGCCAACTAGTCTTTTGGGTGCACCTATTACATTCTGCAAGCGCCCGGCGATTTCCTGCAAAACTTTTCCTTGACAATCGCCCTGCCCTCCGCTATACTATTATATGTCGTCAGGAATTGACGGGGGCATAGCTCAGCTGGGAGAGCGCTTGCATGGCATGCAAGAGGTCAGGAGTTCGATCCTCCTTGTCTCCACCATTGGAAAAGCAGACCGTTGCACATCGTGCAACGGTCTTTTTGTGTTCTCAGCCTTTGAACCGGTACCCCGCTCCCCAGACCGTCTCGATATAGATGGGCTTCTGCGGATGCGGCTCGATTTTTTCGCGCAGGCGGTTGATGTGGACGCGGACGGTGGCCGTGTCGCCGATGGCGTCGAGGCCCCAGACTTTTTCGAAAATCGCGTCCATCGAAAAGACGAGGCCCGCGTTCTCCGCGAGAAACAGCAGGAGCTCGAACTCGCGGTGCGTCAGCGGAATCTCTTCGCCGCCTCGGAAGACGCGGTGCTCCTCGGGCAGGATTTCGAGCAGGCCGAAGACGAGCGAGCGATGATGCTTTTCCTTTTCGCCCGTCAGGCGCTCGTAGCGCGCGAGATGCGCCTTGACCCGCGCGACGAACTCCGTCGGGCTGAACGGCTTGACGATATAGTCATCCGCACCATAGCCGAGTCCGCGAATCTTGTCCCCATCCTCCTGTTTCGCCGTGACGAAGAGGATGGGGATTTCTTTCTGCGCGCGCACGGCCTGGCAGATGGTGAAGCCATCGACGAATGGCAGCATGATGTCGAGCACGATGAGGTCGTAGTCGCCTTCGAGCGCCATCTGGCGGCCCTTGCGCCCTTCGCCCGCCGTATCGACGGAAAAATCCGCCGCCTCAAGATAGTCCTGTTCGAGCTCGCGGATGGCGCTGTCGTCTTCGACAATCAGGATTCGCTTCATTCGACATTTTCCTTTCCTTTTTCCACCTGCAAAACGGGGAACGACAGGACGACCGTCAGGCCGCCGCCCGCCGTCGTCTCGGCGTGAATCCTGCCGCCCATGCCTTCGACGATGCCACGCGCGATGGCGAGGCCGAGGCCGCTGCCCTTCGCCGTCTGGCTGCGCGCCTTGTCCGTGCGGTAAAAGCTCTCGAAGAGTTTGCTGAGTTCCGCTTCCGGCACGCCGGGGCCGTGGTCGGCAAAGCGCACGACGGCCGTCCTGCCGTCCGCGCCCTCTGTTTCCTCGCCCTCTCCGATGGAAATATCGACGGACGGCTGCTCGCCGCCATACTTGCGGCTGTTGCCCAAGATATTCTCCACGACGCGCTGGAACTCCTGCGGATCGAGGCGGACAAGCAACGGCTCCGTGTCATCGGATGACTCCAGATGCAGCGCGAGTCCCTGGTCTTCATACCACGGTGCGCGCTCGGCAACGAAATCTGCGAAATACGCGCGCAGGTCGACGGTCGCCTGATCGAATTCTACGCGGCCGAGATCGAGCTTCGAGAACAAAAAGAGATTTTCCACGAGATGCTGCAGGATTTCGGACGACCGATAAATCTGCGTCACATAATGCGTGCGCTTTTCCTCCGTCCGCGCGATGCCGTCAAGGATGCCGCTCGCATAGCCGCGCAGTGCCGTGAGCGGCGTCCTGAGGTCGTGCGAGATGCCAGCGAGCAGTTCCTTGCGGTTGCGCTCGTAGCGCTCGCGTTCCTCGCGCGCCGCCCGCAGGCCGCGCCGCATGTCGTCAAAACTTCGGCACGTCTCGCCAATTTCATCGTCCTGCGCCTGCGTGCCCTCCGGAACGGCTGGCACATCGTAGTCGCCATGCTCGATGGCCGCCGCGCTCCGCCGCATGACAGCAAGCGGCCGCAAGACCTGATGCGTAAGGAGACGCGCAAATGCCACGCCGAGCAGCAGCGCCGCGAGCAGACCCGCGCCAAAGATGGCGTAGAGCAGAAAACGCCCCTGCCGCTGGACCTCGCGCTGCGCTTCCGTCAGCGGCGACTGCTTGATGGGTACATCGCCCGCCGCATAGACCTCGACACTGCTTCCCTCGATTCGGTCCGTGCGATACGTATAGGCAAAGCCGCTGTCATCCCAGACGAGCGCAGAATGACCCGCACCCGTCTTGCCGAGCGTCGCTGCCTCGATGACGGCAGGCTCGGCACCGTCCGAGCAATAGATGTCCTGGCCGTCCTGCCGCACGAGCACGGAGATGCCGCTCCCTTCGAGCAGCCAGCACTGTTCCTGCATCTCGTGAAAGTTGAACACGGGCCGGTCGGCGACATCGCGGATGCGCCCGAGCGCGAAATGGACGGCAATCGGCGATGTCTTCGGCCAGAGCTGCATGGCCCAGCTTTCCCAGCCAGAGCCAAGATAATTCAACCCCGCAAAAATCAGCCCGCCAAGCATCGTGAGCACGAGCATCGGCAGAAACGTCAGCACGAATGCCATCGCAATGAGCCGCTTGCCGAGCGGCACATTCCGAAAGTGACGAAGATGCATCCGCACCTCTCCTCTCCTCATTTTCCTCCATCCTACCGCGAAAGGATAACGATTGGATAAACGGCTCTGCGAACGAGCTTCTTACGCGCCTTTCCGCAGCAGCAGCCACGACGAGGCAGACGCCGCGAACGGAACCGTCAGGATGACACCGATGCCGCCCGAAAGCCCCTGCATGAGCACGATGTCGAGGCCGTTGGGGTCGCCGATGCGGCTGCCGTTCTCCTGCAAGTTATCGCGCACGATTTCCGTGACCGTCGCCCGCTCGAACGCGCGTCCCTGCGTATTGACGAGCTGCGGTTTTGCGACGTCGTTGAGCTGGACACAGAACGCCACGAGGATTATGACAGAAAGAATAAAAATAAGACGTTTGAAAAATGGACGGTTCATGCAAAATGCTCCTTATAGAGAAGCCTTCCCCTACGGGGAAGGTGGCGCCGCAGGCGACGGAAAGGGTGTCGAAGGCAAGCATCAACTTTATATATAAAAATTTGCATCGAAGAAATGAAACCCTTCGATGCAAATTTTATTTGTTACGGTACATCGTACCTTCGACACCCGCTCCGCCTCGCATTCGCTCGGCACCTCTCCCAGAGGGAGAGGCGTCCGAACAAGCAACGTTCGGCAATAATTCTTTTGAAATGATATCGTCAGTCTTTGACAATGCTGTACGATTCATCAATCGGCTTGCCGGTTTCCACATCGTACGTGTCAATCGTGAAGGAGTTCTTCGTGATGTGGATGACGGAGTATGTCGGACGCCAATCCTGGTTGCGCGCCGCGATGTAGTCCTGCTGCTGCGGGATAAGCTCGTAGAACTTCGAACCCGTCGCAGAGTTCGACGACATGTAGAACACGCCTTTCGGGTTGCGGAGTGTGCCCTGCTTCATGTCGGCAATCGTGTAGCAGAGGTTCTGGCTTTCATAGACGGACTTCTTGTCATTGTCCTTCATCGCCGCATCGATGAGATTGTGATACTGGCCCTGCTGTCCCGCGATTTTGTACTCGGCGAAATCCGCATGCTGCTTGCCATCGCCTGAAAGCTGGTACGTGCGCGCATATGTGTGGTCATGGCCCTGCAGGACGACGTCGATCTTGTTCGCGTCATAAATCGGCGTGAGCTGCGTGCGGAGCAGGATGCCGTCGGAGTCGGAGTGATCCTTGCCGCTGCCGTAGATGTCCTGATGCATGACGACGATTCGCCATTTCGTATCCGGATGCGCTTTGATGGCCTTCTTGATCAGCGCTTCATGGTCGGCCGCATTGTAGTTGTTCGCATTGATCATGATGAAGAGCGCGTTGCCATACGTATAGAAATAGCCGTGGCCAGCCGTCGTCGGCGTCGCTTCCTCCGTGAACGGATTCGGCACGTTGAAATGGTTCTGGTAGCCCGTTGTCATGCTGTCATGGTTGCCGATGCTCGTCGCTTCCGGCAGGCTGCGAAGCGCTTTCGCCGACAGATAGCCTGCGTACTGCATCTGAAATGTGTTATCTCTCAAAGGCAAAAAAACACGGGGCTGCCTGTGTGTGTGAGCAGCCCCGTGTGGGGAGGGCAAAATGATCTTGTTCAGTGCTCGACGATGATACGGCCGAGGCGGGCGTTGTTGAAGTAGTTCAGCACCCATTTGAGCGCGACCGAGACGTTGGCGTACGTGCCGGCAAGGCGGATGAGATGCACCCAGAGCCACGCCGACCAAGCGAGGAAGCCCTTCGCCTGAATCTTGCCGACCGAAAGCACCGCCGAACTGCGGCCGATCGTCGCCATCGCGCCCATGTCTTTATAATGGAAGATTTCCGCATCGCGGCCCGCGAGGCGCGAGAGGATGTTCTGTGCGCAGGT
>ONJV01000306.1 GCA_900318215.1 uncultured Veillonellaceae bacterium | reverse complement strand
CAGGGGCGCACATTTGACCTCGTCTTCTGCGACCCGCCGTATCACAAAGGACTCTGGCAGCGGGCACTCTCAGCATTTGACAAAGGCCGTCTGCTCGCAGAGGATGCCATCCTCGTCGTCGAGCACGGCGGGGATGAGGACGATGTGCCGGAACTTTCGTCGCTCGTCCGCGTCGATCATCGCCGCTATGGCAGGACGACGCAGCTGAGCTTTTTCCAGAAAAAGAGCTATGTGGGGGAGGATTCCGTATGAGCCACCGCATTGCTGTCTGCTCGGGCAGCTTCGACCCCGTGACCATCGGCCATGTCGACATCTTCGAGCGCGCAAGCCGCTTATTTGACGAACTCGTCATCTGCGTCTTTCACAACGTGCGCAAGGAAGGGTTCTTCTCCATCGAGGAGCGCAAGCGCTTCCTCGAAGAAGCGACGGCGCATCTGCCGAATGTCCGCGTCGATGCGTTCTCGGGCCTGCTGACGGATTATATGGAGAAAATCCACGCGAACATCATCGTGCGCGGCGTGCGTTCGGTCAAGGATCTCGAATATGAGGAAAACGAGGCGCACATCCTGCATCATCTCGACGATTCCATCGAGACGGTCTTCCTGCTGACGAATCCGTCCTATTCGTTTGTGAGCTCGTCGGGCGTCCGGGAACTCGCGATGTTCCGCGGGGACGTGCACGGGCTCGTGCCATCATGTGTTGAACACGCAGTGAATGAAAGAATTGCTGCTGAAAATGATAAGAAGCGATGATTTCATCCATGCTTCCAGTATAAAAAGAGGGAAAAAACATGTCTTCTAAAAAGGTTGCCAAACGGACGGCTGCGGCCCGCGATGCCGCAAACCGCAACACCTCAAGCCGGAATGCGACGTCGCGCGTCGAGCGCACGCTTGACGAAGTGGAGAATCTCGTCGTCAACGCCTCGCATGTGCCCCTGACGGGCAAGAGCATGATTGATGAGAACGACCTCATCCACCTCGTCGAAGAGCTGCGCCAGGATTTGCCGCTCGAGTTGAACCACGCCAAGGAAATCATGGCGAACGAGAGCCAGATCATCGAGGAAGCGCACCGCGAAGCGGACAGCATTATCACAAAAGCCAAGGACTACGCGGCTGACCTCGTGGAAAAGGAGACCATCGTCGCCGAGGCGAAGGAAAAGGCCAAGGAAATCCAGAAGCAGTCCGAGGAAAAGGCCCGCGTACTCGTCGAGCAGGCGGAGCAGAAGCGCCGCGAAATCCTCGAGCGTACGAAAGAGGAAATGAAGCAGCAGCGCGACACGACGGATGCCTATGTCAACCAGGTCTTCGACCAGCTGATTGGTCATGTTACGGAGACGGCGCAGGCAACGCAGCAGTCGGCGGATTTCGTGCAGAAAGCCGTCCAGCAGTCCGTCGATTCCCTGCAGCAGGCGGCACAGCAGTATGTGGACTACTTGCAGCAGATTTCCCAGCAGTCCGGCGACTACCTGCAGCAGTCGGCAAAGGCAGTCGACCAGGCGGCAAGCTCGCTGCGCCAGGCGAAGCAGCAGATGAACCGCAGCGCGGCCGAGGTCGCGGCGGCTGCCGACGTGCCGGTCGAGGAAATGGCGGCAGCGCCTGCCCCATCTGCCGTGCAGGCCGTCACGGCCAAGCAGGCACAGGCGCCGGTAGCAGCTCCGGCACCGCAGCAGGCGGAGTGACATGACGAAAAACGATATTCTGCGTCTCCTCGAGGCGTACAAGGACGGCGGCATCACGAAAGAGGATGCCGCCGAATCTCTCAGCAAGGCTGCCTTTGAGGACATGGGATTTGCGAACGTCGATCACAGCCGCGAGGCGAGGCAGGGCTTTCCTGAAGTCGTCTATGCGGCAGGCAAGACAAAGGAACAGGTGCTCGCCATCCTCCAGTCGCTCGCAGCAGCGAGCGATGGCAGCCTGCTCGCGACGCGGGCGAGCCGCGAGCAATATGATTTCGTGAAAGCAGAGATGCCCGAGGCGGAGTACGACGAGGAAGCCCGCGCCATCTATGTCCGCCGGGCAAAGCCCGTCGGCGCTCCGCCGGAGGACGAGGCGCATGAAATCCTCATCATCACGGCGGGCACGAGCGACATCCCCGTCGCGGCAGAGGCGCGGCTGACAGCCGAGCTCTATGGCAATCGCGTCAAGACGCTCTACGATTGCGG
>ONJV01000038.1 GCA_900318215.1 uncultured Veillonellaceae bacterium | reverse complement strand
CTGAAATCCATCGAGGACTGGGACGGCATTCCCGAAGTCATCCGCACGCTGCCAGATGGCGCAGCGGCCATCCTGATCGAGACGCGCGCCGACGACCATGAGACGCTCGAAAAGCGCATCGCGGAGACGAAGGAAGTCGTCGGCAAGTACGAAATCCTTTATCCGATCGAGTTCACGGAAGACCCGAATGTCTATGGCCTCTACTGGCAGATTCGCGCGGGCATCTTCCCGGCCGTCGGCGGCGTGCGTACGATCGGCACGACCGTCATCATCGAGGACGTTGCTTTCCCGCGTGACGACCTCGCGGACGGTGTCATGGCGCTCCGCCAGTGCATGGACGACCACGGCTATGGCGACGGCATCATCTACGGCCACGTTCTCGACGGCAACGTCCATTTCGTCATCACGCAGGATTTCGAGACGGACAAAGGCAAGGCGCAGTACCAGAAATTCATCGAAGACGTCTGCGCGATGGTCGCAACGGATTTCCACGGCTCTCTGAAGGCCGAGCATGGCACGGGCCGCAACATGGCGCCGTTCGTCGAGCTCGAATGGGGCAAGAAAGCCTATGCGCTCATGAAGCGCATCAAGAAGGCGTTCGACCCCGAGACGACGCTGAACCCGGACGTCATCATCACGAAGAACGGCCTCGTCTTCATGGAACACATCAAGTCGATGAAGCCGGTGCACGAAATCGTCGACCGCTGCATCGAGTGCGGCTACTGCCAGGTCATGTGCCCGTCGCACCTCCTGACGCTCTCGCCGCGCCAGCGCACGGCCGTGCAGCGCGAAATCAGCCGCCTGCGCATCACGGGCGAAGACCCCGAGCGCCTCAAGCGCTTCGAGGAGGACTATGAATACCTCGGCGACGAGACGTGTGCCGTCGACGGCCTCTGCCAGACGACGTGCCCGCTGTCCATCAACACGGGCGCGTTCACGAAGGAGCTCCGCCACAGCCACATGACGCCAGCACGCCTCTCGGGCGCGGAAAAGATGGCCGCGAATTTCGAGACGGCAAGCTCTGCCGTGCGCCTCGGCCTCACGGGTGCAAATGTTGCGCACAGCATCTTCGGCTCGCAGCTCATGAGCTTTGTCGCGAAAAAGACGCGCTCGATCACGGGCGACAAGCTGCCGCTCTGGAATCCGTGGATGCCGAAGGCGGGCAAGCTCCCGACGCAACCCGCGCAGAAAGGCCGCACGAAGGTCGTCTATTTCCCGAGCTGCACGACGCGCATGATGGGCCCGGCGAAAGGCGACTACGACCAGCGCCACCTCAGCGCCGTCATGATGGAGCTCTGCGACCGCGCAGGCTATGACGTCATCATCCCCGACAACGTCGCGCGCTACTGCTGCGGCATGCCGTTCGAAAGCGAGGGCGTGTTCGAAGTCGCCGACAAGCTTGCAAAAGAGCTCGAAGGGGCTCTCCTCAAGGCCAGCAACAACGGCGAAATCCCGATCCTCTGCGACATGAGCCCCTGCACGTACCGCATGCAGCACACGATGGACGAGCGCCTGAAGATTTACGACACCGTCGAATTCCTGCACGACTTCATCATCGACAAGCTGCCGATTCACAAAATCGACCGCACAATCATGCTCCACATGACGTGCTCGGCCGTCAAGATGGGCCTCCAGAAGAAGTTCCTCGACATCGCGAACCGCTGCGTCACGAAGGTCGTCGTGCCGGACAAAGTCAAGTGCTGCGGCTTCTCGGGCGATAAGGGCTTCTCCATCCCAGAGCTCAACAAATCCGCGCTCACGCACCTCAACGAAGCCATCCCCGAAGACTGCGACCACGGCTACTCGAACAGCCGCACCTGCGAAATCGGCCTCTCGGCGAAAGCGGGCTTCCCATACCAGTCCATCGCGTACCTCGTTGACGAGTGCTCAAAGTAACCTCTGAAAAACGTCATACATGAAAGAACACCCGAAGCGCATCGTGTTGCAAAGTGCGCTTCGGGTGTTGTATCCTACATATCCAAACTCGTATTCTTATTCCAGCACGGCCTGCACGAGCGCCGTGAGCGCCATTTCATCTGCCGCCCCCATGGTCTCGCGTGCTGAGTGCATCGCGAGAATCGGTACGCCAACGTCCATCGTGCGGACAGGGACGAGCGCCGAGGCGATGGATCCGAGCGTCGAGCCTCCGCGGCTGTCGCTGCGGTTCACGAAATCTTGATGCGCGATGCCGCGCTCCTCGCAGAGCGCCCGCACGATGGCGACGGCCTCGGCATCGCCCGCATAGGCCTGCGACGCCGCCTGCTTGATGACGACACCACCGCCTAGCACAGGACGCACGGCTGGATCGCTCTTGCTCATGTGGTTTGGATGGAGGCCATGCGCAACATCGACGGAAAGCAGGAAACCTCCTGCGAGTGCGGCCGACAGGCGTGCGCCATCCTCCGCTGCATAGATGCGCCGCAGCACCTCCATCAGCACGGCCGAACCAGCGCCCTGCTTCGTGCGGCTGCCGACTTCCTCGTTGTCAAAAAGCGCGACGAGGCGCACGCCATCGGACACGCCGTCCTTTGTCGCGGCCACGAGTCCTTCGAGGCAGGCCCAGACGGACGTGAGATTGTCAAGGCGCGGCGAGGAAACGAGGTCCTCCGCAAGGCCGAGCGTGCAACCCTGCTCCCATGGATACGTCGAAAGCTCATAGGAAAGGATGTCCTCAGCCGGTACGCCTGCGAGCTCCGCAAGTGCCTGCATCCACCAGTCTTCCTCTGCCTCGCCGCCAAAGAGCGCCGCGAGCGGCAGCATGTCCTTCTGCGGATTGAGCGCGCCCTCCTTGTTCACCTCGCGATCCATATGGATGGCGAGGCTCGGAATCGTCACGAGCGGCCGCCCGAAATCGACAAGGCGCATCTCGGGATGAAAGGCGTCCTCCCCGCGCAGCACGACCTTGCCCGCGAGGCCGAGCGGCCGGTCCAGCCACGAGCGCAGAATCAGCCCGCCATACGTCTCAACATTCAGCAGGCCATAGCCCTCGCGCACGAGCCCCGCCGCTGGTTTCAGCCGGAAGCATGGAAAATCCGTATGCGCCGCCGCCATGCGCAGCGGCCCCGCCGCGCCGACCGTGAACGCCAGCAGCGTCGTGCCATAGACGCGGACGAAATAACGCCCGCCACGCGAAAGCTGCCAGGCGCCGCCAAGTTCCAGTTCCTCGAACCCCGCCCGGCGGAGCTTTTCCGCCGAGGCTGTCACCGTATGGCACGGCGACGGCGCGGACGCGATGAAATCCAGAAGTTCCTTTGTCTCGTATGTCATGAATCGTTTCCTTCCTTTTCTGCCTGCTCCTGCCTCGGCGCGAGCAGGCTTTTTGTTTCGTCAAAATCTGCCACGCGGACATGCATGAGGTCTAAGAGCGTATGAATCATCTCATCGCTCTGCCAATGATTCCCGCGCGCCGCCTCGATGCGCTGCACGTCGGCCGGATGGTTTGTGCGGAACACGTTCGACATCCAGAACACCATCGGCACGTCACGCTGCCACGGACTCGTCTCGTCGCCGTGGCCGAACTGCGCCCGGGTATCATAGACTTCCTCGCCATGATCGGAAATGAAAATCACGAGCGCGTCCTTGTCCTCGAACCGCCGGATGATTTCATCGACGATGGCGTCGTCATAGAGCACGGCATTATCATACGCCGCCCGCACGGCCCGTGCGGACGCATCCTCCAGGGCGCCGCGCCCCGCCTCGTCCTCGGGCATGAAACGCGCAAACTCGGGCGGATAGCGCTTCGAAAATTCCTCGTGCGCGCCCATCAGGTGGATGACGTAGAACGCGGCTGGCACAGGCTCCGCCACACGCTCGCGCAGTTCCTCGTCCAAGAGCGGCAGTACTTCGCTGTCGTAGCGTTCCGCAAGGTCGATGGAATGTGCGACCGGGCTCGTGAACGCGACATGATCCGTGCGCTCGCCGAGCGTCCGCCCGATGCTGCCATAAAAGCCCGACGCCTCCTGATTCGACAGCCATGCCGTATAGACGCCCGCCTGCCGCAGGATGTCGAAGAGATCGCCATAATCGTACCACATGCCGTTTGCGTCATTGTCGTAAAAACTGAACAATGTCCGCAGGACGGCCATCGTGCCCGCGTGCGGACTCGTGACGTTCTCATATGCCACGAGCTCGCCGGCCTCCGCCCGCGCCGCGAGCTTCGGCGTCGTCGGCAGGCCGTAGCCATAAAGCTGCATGTGGTGACGGCTCGTCGATTCGCCGAGGATGAAGACGACATACGGGATGTCGTCGGTTCCTTCCGTCTCCCCGACCTCGTGATTCGCCAGCGTCCACGCCACGAACTCCGCCGAGCCGATTTCCTCATGAGCCTGACGGATGTTCAAAGCGAGGCGCAGGATGGAATTCGAGCGCGCGACATTCTCCACGCGGTCATCCTCATCCATCGCCGCATGGACGAGACTCGCCAAAAACGCAAGCAGCAGCACGCAGAGAACCGCCGCGCCCCGGCGGCCAAGGCTGCCTGCCGCATCCTTTCTGCGCCGCAAGAAGCGCCCGCCAGCCACAACGAAACCGACAACTGACACGAGCGCGCCCGCCGCCACAGCGATGCCGCCCGACTGGCTCGTCACATACTCCCATGCCTCAGCAGGATTCGTCGCAAAGACGATTTCGAGCAGTCCCGCATCGAGCACGCTGTGGTAGTGTGCGAGCGTAAAGCCATCAACGCCGCAGAGCACGAGGCTCAGCCCCAGAAGCACCGCCGCAGCTCCGCGCCGCGCCCTTTGCGGCAAGGCTCCGGCCAGTGCCGTGAAGACGCCCGCCCATCCCGCCACGCGCACGAGCTCCTCAGCGAGCCGTCCGGCCTGAGCAGGAATCGTCCTTTCTCCCGCGAACATCTCTGCCTGCACGACCGCCGTCAGATTCAAAGCGACAAGCCCCAGGAACAGCGCCCATGAAAAGCGCCATCGCACGCCCCGTTTCACGGTCTCTGCCTCCGCGCATAGAGATCCGTCGCCGTGTCGAGCATCTCCTTCCACGACGAAAACCGCGTCGCCCGCCGCACATGCGCATCCATCTCTTCTTCGGGCAGCGCCTCGAAATCCGCCTGCGAGCGGATGACGAAGCGGCCACCCGCCAGAAACTTTTCAAACGACCGATACCGCGTGAACCGCCGCATGAACGACGCGTCGAACAGCTCCGCAAAATCCACCTGCTGCGGCAGCGCATTTGGCAGCTGATACCAGCCTGTAATCCTCACCATCTGCACGTCTCCTTCATTCGAATTGCGCCAGAAGCGCCTTGCACCCCTTCATGGCATCTTGATATGTCGCCTCGAAATTCCCCGTGTACCACGGGTCAGCCACTTCGCGCTCTTCGCCTGCGAACGACAAGAGCAAGCGGCATTTGCGTTCGGGGTCGCCTTTCGTGAGACGGTGCAGATCGCGCATGTTTTCGTCGTCCATCGCGATGACGAAATCATACGCATCATAGTCCTCGCGCCGGATGAGCCGCGCCGCACGGCGCGAAAATGGGATGCCCTTCGCTCGGAGCATCCTCTGCGTGCCTGGATGCGCGTCGCTACCGATTTCATCGGTACGGCAGGCCTTCGAATCGATGACGAACTCCGCATCCCGTCCCGCCCGTCGCACGAGCTCCTTCATCACAAACTCGCACATCGGCGACCGGCAGATATTCCCATGGCAGACAAAAAGAATCTTATGCATCACATTCCCGCTTTCTTTTCCCACGCTCAAACCTTCTCGAAAACTTCTTTGACATCAACAAATAAATCATCGTACAACGACACCTTGATCTGCCACTTCACGGCCTGCCGCTCTTCCTCGTCCATCGCCTTGAGCTCGAGCTCTGTGAAATCAACGTAGACTTCGTCGAGCTCGAACGTGCCATCCTGATTCAGATATACCTCGATACTCTTCGTCCCCGGTGTCACAATCCAGTACTCGCGCACGCCCGCCGCTGCGTATTTTTTCATCTTCACCGTGCGGTCGCGGCGCATCGTCGATGGAGAAAGGACTTCGACGACAAGGTCGGGCGCGCCGTAAATCGCATCTTCGTGAATGATGTCCTGATTGCAGACAATCATCACATCGGGAATGAACGTGTTCTTTTCGTCCAGATGCACATCCACACCATCGCCAAAAACAACGCAGGGTTTTCCTACTAAAAAGTTTCCAAAAATACGGCTGATATTCGTCGTAATAATGTTGTGCTTCACAAATGGCCGCGGTGACATCATGACGATTTTTCCGTCAATCTTTTCCATCCATGCATCTTCTTTATACGAAGGCCCTTCCATTCCCCTGCGCTCCTCTCCGAAATGATTTTTTCACGTAAAATTCCCTTTTCCTTTTCATTGTATCGCAAAAGCAAGGAGGGTTTCTCGTTTCAAGATTTTTCAGGATGTTCCATAAAGTATTTTGTTGTGGAAACATTTATTGCATGATTAAAATAATACTGTTCATCTTTAGGAATATGCCCAGCTTCATAATACCAGGGGAGATGCAAAAACTCATATCGACCTGCCATCCGAATCGATGGGCCACGATGATAAAACCGTACATTCCGGTAAAGCGCAAACGTCGTATCGACATTTGCAAAATAAGAGACGTCTTCCCCTATGTGCAATGGTACGCGGCAAAAATTCGGTTTTGATTTTTGCACTCGTTCTCGGTGCGGAGCCGCAATATCACTGACACGAAGATCTGCTCCCACTTTGCGAATCATCGGATGCGTCGCCAAGACACGGACAAATTCTTGCAAGAACTTCGGAGGACAATGTTCTGTTGGAAGGACATCTGGATCCGTGTAGACATACGGCGTCTCGATTGAGAGATGCTCTAGGATTCCGCTTTCCCAAACGGCCTTATGCCCGAGATTGTCATCGAACCGCACAATGCGCACATGCTCTGAGCGAATCTTCTCATAGTAGTCGAGAAGCGGCTCATACGTCGATGCATTATCGAGGAGCACAAGGTTCTGATACCCCGCTTTCAGCAACCACTGGACGAGCTTTCTGAGACATTCCACCCGGTCTCGACAGTTGATGAAGATGGGAAGGCGTCGCACGGCCTCCCAATCTTCCGCGTCCACACCGAGCTCCCAAGATGCCTCGCATGGTGCCGGAACGCAATCAGAAGCTGGCTGCATCATCGCATCCAATGCCTGTTTCTGATTGGTACGCGCTTCTTGCAGTCCCGCCTTCTGATAAAGCGCCTCTTGATACGCTGCGACTGCCCGCTGATATTTTCCCATGCGATACCAAGTATTGCCAAGATGAAACCATGCCATTTCATCCTGCGGATACCGCCCGACTTGCGCTTCCAAAAGTTCCCTGGCATGCGCAAGATTTCCTGTCCGGTACGCCAAAAAGCCGAGCGTTCCGCGATATTCTGGAAAACAGCCCAGTTCATCAAGAACGTTCTGCGGGAAATGCGAAAGATAATAATACGCCAGCCGTTCATCCCCGCGCTCAAAGGCAAAGAGGGCAGCTGCGATGATGCGCATCATATAGTCTTGCTGCAAGTACGTCGTATCAGCCTCCGGCAAGATTTCCGGATGCGCCTGAATCATCTCCAGCATCTGCAGCTGACAGGCAGCACATCCATCAAAATCACCAGATTCCCACGCAACGCCTGCCGCATCAACGAGCGCTTGGAAATCCATGTTCATATTTCCCCCGCTTCTTTCTTGATCCGCCGCTTGTTCTCGTACATCGTCTCGTCCGCGCGGTTGAAGACGTCTTGATAGTCGCGGTCTTGGAGCGGATCGTAGACGGAGCAGCCGACAGCCATAGCGACTTCTGTCCACGGTTCGGCCGCTGCGCGGTTGCGTACGCGCTCATAGGGCGCGAGCTCACCTAGCAGCGCGTCGCGGTTTTCGTAGTCGCGGCCGGTCAGCACGACGACGAACTCGTCGCCGCCGATGCGGTAGACAGGGCTGTGCTTGAAAATGTCGCAAAGTGCGCGGCTCATCGCCCGCAGTGCGATATCGCCTTTTTCATGGCCGTAGACATCGTTGACGAATTTCAACCCGTTCATATCCGCCATGAGGATAGCGAACTCCGCCGTGCCCGCCGTGATGACGGCCGTGAGCTCCGAGAGCTTATTCTCATACGCCGTGTGATTCTGCACGCCCGTGAGCTCGTCACGGAGCGCCATGCGCTGGATGAGGTCGAGATACTCCTGGAGCTGCTCCGAATCCTGCAGGATGATGTCCTGCACCTCCGTGATGTCGTGTGCGAGCACCTCGAACTCGTCCCCCGACGTCGGCGCCTCTTCAGCAGGCGATTTTTCGCGATGCTCGCGGAAATAGCCGAGCATCTCCTGCAAGCGGCGCACGGGGTCGATGACCTGCTGCGTGATAATCCGGTACATCAGCGCCAGCAGCAGGCTGAAGATGATGAATTCGATGCTCAGCATCTTCGTATCGAGCACGCGCATCTCCTGCATCGCGCGCGTCATGTCGAGGTCGATGCCGATGAAGGCGACTTTTTTGCCATCAGGGTCATAGAGCGGCTTGTAAATCGTCATGAGCCAGCCCCAGTAACCGCGGCTCACGACCGGACCGATCATGCGGTTGTCTTTCGGGTCGAGCATCTGCTTGCCGATTTCATCGTAATACGCATCCTCGTCCATCCAGAACGTCCGGCCATAGCGGTAGCCTGTATCCGACGGGTCGCAGATTGTCATGGCATAGCCGCGCCCGTCCTGCGTTCCAACCGCATAGAGATTCATATAGCGGATGATGTCATCCGAACGCGCATAAAACGCACGCATGTTCGAAAAAAGCTCGCGGTATGCATCCGTCTCACTGCCGCCCGGCGCGAGGATGACGGGCAGCTCCCGTTCGTCCACGAGCAGCGATGCCGCCTCGACGAAATTGCGCGCAACAGCACCATACGTCTCGATAATCTGCTGGCGATAGACGCCGCGCACGCAGAAAAACAGCAGCGATGCCGTGAGCACCATCACGACGCTCAAAATCACGAGCAGCTTCACGCGGATGGGGAACCGCCGCACGCCCTCTTTGGAAACCGTCGCAATCTCCAGCAGGAAGAACGACGGCACGAGCCGCCGAAGTCCCTCGATGAGCAGGAAGCTGATGCCGACATCCACCGCATGCTGCACGCCCGAAAGCAGCAGCTGCACATGCGCCTCCGGCATGCCCTCCGTCAGCCATGTCCCCTTCATAATGGAATCGGCCAGGGGGAACTCCAGGCAGCTGCCGAGTCCGAAGGCAAAAAGCCCTCCGACAAAGCCGACACCGAGGCCCAGAAGGAGCACGCGCCGCCACGAGCCGAACAAGCCGTGCCGCACCGCATACGCCATCACGAACACGAACAAGAAATCCACGGGCAGCATGAAGAAGCGCTCGCTTTCCATCAGGCAGCTGAAAGCCCCGCCTGCTAGCAAGGCCGCGCAAAGGCCCGGCAAGAGGCCGAGCGATGCTGCCGTCAAGAGCGCGCCGAAGAATGCCAGCACGAGATGCCCGCTCGAAAAGGATGCAATAGAAAAAAGGATCTGTAACAGAAGCCCCGCCAAAAAGCGGGACGGATACCGCCAGTTCATAGATGTCTCCAAAATCAAGGATGCTTTTGATATTTTCAATTCTTCCCTTATGAATTCTCGATAAAAACGCAAAATCCTGCAACAAAAAAAGCATCGCGAAATCGCGATGCCTGATTTTCAAATGGCAGGGGCAGCAGGACTCGAACCTACGCATGCGGGATTCAGAATCCCGTGCCTTACCAACTTGGCGATGCCCCTAGGTCTTCATGACAACTCTGCGCTGTCAACAAAAAGTATTATACGAAATCTACGCCTTCCTGTCAAGGATTTTTTACAGAAAAACTGCTTCAACGTTCTTCCAGCAACAGATTGTAGATGTCTCTCCGGCTGATGCCCAAGTCCTTTGCGGCCGCGCGCATGGCTTCTTTTTTTGCCAGCCCCGTCGCGAGATAGTATTCGTACAGCGCCTTCGGGTCTTGCGGTTTTTCTTCGACGGCCTCCGCCGCTTCTTCCCCGCAACCTTCGACGACGATGACGTATTCGCCTCTTGGCTCGTTTTCTTCGTAATACGCTGCCAACTCCCCGAGCGTCCCGCGCCGGAATTCTTCGAACCGTTTCGTCAGCTCGCGCCCGAACGCAGCCCGCCGTGCGCCTCCGAGCACGCGAATCAGTGCTTGGAGCGTCTTTTTCAAGTGATGCGGCGCTTCATAGAAAATCAGCGTGTCCGTGCGCCCCTGAACTTCTTCGAGCACTTCCTGCGCCTTTTTCGCGGTCTTCGGCAAGAAGCCGACGAACGTGAACCGCGTCGTGTCGAGGCCCGAGCAGATGAGCGCCGAGAGGCCGGCATTGGCGCCGGGGAGCGGCGAGACGTTGAGCCCCGCCGCAATCGCAAGCTGTGCAAGGTGGCTGCCAGGGTCGCAGATGCCGGGGAGGCCGGCGTCGCTGACGCAGGCGAGGTCGTGGCCTTCCTGCATCCACGCGATGAGCTCCGGCCCTTTCTCGAACTTGTTGTGCTCGTGGTAACTCGTCAGGCGCGTGTGGATGTCGAAATGCGTCAGCAGCTGGCGCGTGTGGCGCGTGTCCTCGGCCGCGATGAGCTCGACGTCCCCGAGCACGCGCACGGCGCGGTACGTCATGTCCTCAAGGTTGCCAATCGGCGTCGCGCAGAGGTAGAGCGTCGGAATATGCGTTTCGTTCATGTATCGGTCTCCATGCCATAAATGTCATAAATCTCTTTCGTATAGCTGCCATCTGCCTCGTGCACGATGAGCGGCGGCAGCACCTTGAGCCCGCCCGCGGCCGCACCCTTGACGGCTTCCAAGAGCATCATGTTTGGCGCCTTGTCCGCTTTCGGCTGGACCATGCGGAGGCGCTTGAGCTCCATCTGGTGCGCGTGAAGCGCAACGGCAATCTCGCCAAGCCGTTCCGGCAGGTGCACCATGGCGAAATGCCCGCCGAAGCGCAGCGCGTACTGCGCAGCTGTGACGACATCGTCAAGCGTCGCCGTGAACTCATGGCGCGCCCGTGCAACGCCGACGATTTTATTCGCCTGGCCCTGTCGGACGGGGCGGTACGGCGGATTCGCCAGCACGAGATGGAAGCTCTCGGCGGAGTAGAGTTCGCGAATCGCGCGATAATCACCTTCGCGCACAAAGATTTTCCCTTCGAGCTCGTTCATGACGACGTTGCGCTGCGCGAGGTCGGCCATGACGGGCGAGAGCTCGACGGCATCGATGCGCGCAGCATCATCGGCAATCAGCAACGGGATGACGCCCGTGCCCGTGCCGAGCTCGAGCACGTGGTCGCGCGAATGGACGCGTGGAAAATGAGCGAGCAGCACCGCATCCAGCGAAAAGCAGAATTCCTGCGTGTTCTGGATGATGTGCCGCCCGCTCTTCATCAGGTCGTCCAGCCGCTCATGTTCTCGGAGGCTGGGCTGTCTCATTCGGTTTTCTCTCCATTATGATTTTCGTGGTTCTCGCGCGGCTGCCCGTCCTTCGGATGGCGGTCGCGGTTCTTGCCGCCGCGCGGACGGCGGCTGCGGCGCGGTTTTTCGCCCTGCATCTTTTCCGTCTCGCGGTTCTCGCGGTTTTCGCGCCATTCGCGGCGCTCGCCCTTGTCATGCGTGCGGCGCGGACGGCGGTGCGATTTGTGCTCGCCTTCCTGCTGGCCCTCGCGCGCTTCGCGCATGTCGCGCTGGGGACGGCGTTCGCCGCGCGGACGATTGCCGCGTTCCCGCCGCGGACGGCGCTCGCGCATGGATGCCTCGACGTCTTCCGCTTCGCCTGCCGCCTGCTCGAGCACTTCTTCCTCGGCACCGGCTGCATGTTCCGCCGCGATGTCTTCGGGGTCGCGCTCGACGATGTCGTCCCAGGCGCTCACGACCGTCCGGCCGTTGTTCAGAAGAATCGTCGCCGTATGGCGCTGCGTGTTGACCGAGATGACCTTGCCATCGCCGCCGATGGTCGCAACAATGCTGCCCTGCTCCGGCGCTTTCGTGACCGTCTTTTTCTGGCCGCAGCACGTGCCGTTGCAGTAGCCGTCGTTCTCGTATTTGAGACAGCACATCAGGCGGCCGCAGATGCCCGAAATCTTCGTCGGGTTCAGCGAGAGGTTCTGCTCTTTCGCCATGCGGATGGACACAGGCGCGAACTCGCCGAGGAACGAGGCGCAGCAGAGCGGCCGGCCGCAGCAGCCGATGCCGCCCATGAGCTTCGCCTCGTCGCGCACGCCGATCTGCCGCAGCTCGATGCGCGTGCGGAACACGGACGCGAGATCCTTGACGAGCTCGCGGAAATCGATGCGGCCATCGGCCGTGAAATAGAACACGATCTTGTTCATGTCGAACGTGTACTCGACATTGACGAGCTTCATCGGAAGCTTGTGCTCCGCAATCTTCTTCTCGCCGACCGCGAACGCCTCTTTCGCGCGCACCTTGTTGTCTTCGACTTTCTGCACGTCCTCAGGCGTCGCGATACGATGGACGACCTTCAGCGGCGGCGGGACTTCGCTGTCCGCGACCTCGCGCGGGCCGATGACGGTCTCGCCGCACTCGACGCCGCGCGCCGTCTCGACGATGACCTTGTCGCCTTTCTTGATGTCGAGGCGGCCGGGGCTGAAATAATAAACCTTGCCCGCTTTCTGAAAGCGGACACCGATGATTGTCTGCATAAATCTTCTCCAAAAAATATCTTCAAATCAGGATTCCATCGCCCGCAGGAAAAACCCTTCGAGCAACAGGCGCTGGTTCACGTTCGACTGGAGGCGGCGATCCGTCTCACGCACGAGCGCGAGGAGCGCAGCGATGCGGTGCTCAGGGTAGTCTGCGAGCATCGCCGCGAGGTCGGCGCGCAGATCCTTGTGATAGAGCAGCGGGCTCGCGCCATCTTCGTAAAGCACGAGCAGGTCGCGCAAGAGCATGCCGAGGTAGAGGAACCACTCCGTCAGCTGCTCGCGCGGCAGCTTCTCCATCGCCGCGCCGCGCGCAAAGACATCCTGCACGGTGAGCTGCGCCCGCTCGCGCAGGAATTTCGCCGCATCATCGCGGAGCTTCAGACCGTCATTTTCATAGAGCTCCAGCGCCCGGCCGAAGCTGCCATCCGACAGCGCCGCGAGTTCCGCTGCCGCGCCCTCGGGGATGCCACGCTGCACAAGCGCTCGCGCGAGCTCCGCCTCGGGGATGCTGCCAAAGCCCACATGCATGCAGCGCGAAAGAATCGTGTCGAGGAGCGACGATTTCGCTCGCGTCACGAGGATGAAGTGCACGGCACCCGTCGGCTCTTCGAGCGTCTTCAAAAGACTGTTTTCCGCCGCCTCGTTCATCGACTCTGCATCGTCGATGACAATAACGCGCTTCATTGCAAGGAGCGGCAGACGCGCGGCCTCCGTCTGCACCTGCCGGATCGCATCAATCTTGATGGTCTTGATGGCCTTGCCCTCAGGGTGCAGTTCGTAATAATCGGGATGCGTGTCCTGCTGGAGCGCCCGGCACTGCGGGCACCGGCCGCAGGGACGTTCGCCTGCGTTTTCGCAAAGGATTGCCGCTGCCAGCGCCTGCGCTACGCGCAGTTTCCCGACGCCGTCCGGCCCTGCAAAGAGCAGGGCATGCGGCAGGCGGTTTTCCGCGAGCAGCGTCCGGAGGCGCGCGATGGGCTTTTCATGCCCGAGAATGTTCTGCCAGGAAATATCCATGCGTCATCACATGTAGAGATCGACCAGCATGCCGCGGATGGCATCATGGCTCGCGATGATGTCGAGCTGGCTCGCCTGCCCGAGGCGGATCTTCTCCGCCATTTCTTCGAGCTTCTTGTCCACCTTGCGCACCGTCGTGTAGACCTTCTGACGGCCCATGCGATCCCAGCCAGCCTGCGTGTGCAGTTCGTACATGTGGTTGACGGCCTCGCCGACGAAGTTCTTGATGAGCATGCGATAGCTCTTGAGCTCGTCATACGTCGGCGTGCGCGAAAGGCGCGCGCCCTGCTCGTCAATCTGCTGCAGCATCTTTTCGAGCGCTTCCGTGCTGACCGTATCTTCCTCGTCCATCAGCGCCGCGCTGAAATCCGTATCGCTGCCTTCCGTGCGCTCGTCACGATCATGCGACATCGTGACAGAGGGGCCCTGCGGCGTCATTCCGTCAATCTTCATCGGCATCGCTGCCACCTGCTTTCTATCCGAGTGGAGCTGTCTATGAAAAATAGCCAGACTCCGACAAATTGTAACATAGATATTGTAACACACGAAAAAAGGACTCGCAACTGCGAGCCCTTTTTATCATCAAACCGGCAACTTCCTATCCTCCCAGCCCGTCACCAGGCAAGTACTTTCGGCCTCTGGATGCTTAACTACTGTGTTCGGAATGGGAACAGGTGGAAC
>ONJV01000042.1 GCA_900318215.1 uncultured Veillonellaceae bacterium | reverse complement strand
CAATGTCCGTTTCGCGCGTTTTGAGAAATTATTCGCATCCTGACAAGTCCATGACGTAATCCGTCAGGTTTATGCGGGACAAAGCGCGGAAAATCCATGATAATAAGGATAGGAATTTTTTCTTACCCGCGGGGTAAGCACAGCGGACTGAAATTCGTGTATCGTAGGAGGAAAGAACGTGATCCTATGCGGAAAAGGAAACGGGGCATCAGCATGAAAGTCAACCGGGAGATCCTCTATCGGAAGATCGGCGCAAAGGTCATCTATTTCCGAACGAGCAAGAACCTCACGCAGGAGGAGCTGGCCGAGCGGGCGCACATGAGCCAGGGGACGCTGAGCCGCATCGAAAACGGCAAATACAACACGAATCTCTCGCTCTCGCTCCTCATCGACATCGCGGACGGGCTCGACATCAATCCGATCTATCTCTTCGATTTCCTGCCCGAGGAGCAGGCGGCCTGGATGGAGCCATGAGTTCTGGCACAGAAAAAGCGCACCCATGCGGATGCGCTTTTTTCATGTCCGAACTCAGGCTGTCTCGAGATCGACGCGTTTCTTAAAGCCGCGCCAGGTCCAGAAGAACGCGATTGTGAGCGGCACGCAGCTGCCGATCCAGGCCATGGGGTTCGCGAGGCAGGCGCCGAGGTAGCCGACCCAGCCGACGAGGAAGAACGCGGCCGCCGTGCGCATGACGAGCTCCATGACGCCCGCGACGGTCGGCACGACGCTCTGGCCGAGCCCCTGCAGCGTGCTGCGGAAGATGAAGAGCATCGAGAGCACCCAGTACATCGAGCCGTTGACGATGAGGTACTCGTGTCCAAAGGAGATGACATCCGACAGCGACATGTACGAGCACTTGCGCACGCCTTCGCCGATGCGGCGGAATTTCTGCGCGCCGTAGTTCTGCGCTGCATAGGCCGCGATGGCGATGCCGAACGACATCATCGGCATCATGGCGATGGACTCGATTTTCTGCGCAGCGGCATACGAAGCGACGGCCGTCGGGCCGAGCGTGTTGAGCGCGGCCTGCAGCACGACGGAGCCGATGGCGATGATGCTCGACTGGAAGCCCATCGGCAGCGCGAGGCGCAGATGCTCCCAGTAAAGATGGCGGTCAGGCCGCCAGTCCGCCGCGTGCGTATGGAGTGCGGGGACTTTGCGCCGGATGTGGACGTACGTCAGCACCGTGCCGATGACCTGCGATGCGACGGTCGCGAGCGCTGCGCCCGGGATGCCCCAGCCGAGCACGCCGATGACGATAGGCTCGAGAATCATGTTCGTCGTGAGGCCGATGGCCATGACGATGGTCGGCGTGCGGCTGTCGCCGAGCGCGCGCAGGAGGTTCGACTGCGTCTGGAGCAGCACGAAAATCGGGATGCTCAGATAGATGATGCTGATGAAAGAATATGCGCCGTCGATGATTTCCGGCGGCGTCTGCATCCAGATGAGCAGCTGGCGGCAGATGGCGACGGAAAACGTTGTCATGATGAGCCCGATGACGACGGACAGCACGATGCAGGCCGCACAGCTCCGCCGCACGCCTGCCGCATCACCTGCGCCGAAGCGCTGCCCCGTGTAGATTGTGAGGCCGCCAGAAAAGCCCATGATGAAGCCTAAAACGAGGAACATCAGCGCGCCCGTGCAGCCGACGGCCGCGAGCGCCTCGACGCCGAGGAAGCGGCCGACAATCAGCGTATCGACGAAGGCGTAAAGCTGCTGGAAGATGTTGCCCGCGAGGAGCGGAATTGTAAAGAAAAAAATCAGTCTGGCGGGCTCGCCCTTTGTTAAATCTTTGGTCATGGATTGCCTCTTGGACTTTCGGATGGTTGGATATAATAGTTCGGCTACAGCATCCTACTACTCCCCCCGCCCTTCGGGCCCGTCCCCCCTCAAAGAGGGGGGCGGAAGGAGTAGTAAGGAACCACGCACTTACTCGATGTATTTTGTCACTAGGGTTCTGAGCGATTCTTGCAGCACCGTTACATTATTTAATAGCGCTTCCGTCTGCGGCCGGAGCTTCGTGTAGTGGAAGACGGGATGGTGCGTGACCTGGTAATCGGCCGGATACGGTGTGACGGTAATGTCCTGCTTCTCAAAATTCAGCACGGCGCGCTTCATGTGGAACGCGCTCGTCACGAGAATCGGCCGCGAGAAACCCTGCTCGCGCAGGATTTCCGCCGAGAACTTCGCATTCTGCGTCGTGTTGATGCTCTTCGTCTCGACGAGAATCATGTTCTCGGGCACGCCGAGGCTCACGAGCATGCGCTTCGCGATTTTCGCCTCGGCGCCCGTGTCCTCGTAGACCTGCCCGCCCGAGAGCAGGATGGGGATGCCGAGCTGCCGCTGCAGGCGCACGGCCGTCAGCAGGCGGTTCGCCGGATCGGCGCAGAGTGCGCCGACACCATCGACATCGGGCGAATCCGGCATCGCGCCGCCGCCGAGCATGATGATGACGTCGCCCTGCGGATGCTCGGGCGGCCAGTAAGCCGACTCGAGCCACCCCATCGTCTTTTCCGCGACATAGCCCGTGCAGAGCAGGTAAAAAACGAGCGTCAGCCCCGCGAGAATGGCCGCAATCTTCTTTTGATGGCGTTTCTTCCACGCATACCAGGCGAGCGCGAAGAACGCCACGATGAAGCAGCCGGGCGGCAGCACCCAGCTCGCGCCGAATTTCAACAGATAGACCATGATGTCACGCCGTGCCCCCTCAAAAGAAAAAGCGCAAATTCCCGTGAAAAAGAGGAATCTCCGCAAATGTATCGAACAAAGTCAGTAGAAACTATTTTAGCAGACTTCCCTGAAAAAGGAAAGGCACGCAGACAGACAGAAAAGGAGAGTTTTTCATGGCATTCATCGAACCGAACCCCACGCAGGCCACGGAAAAAGCAGGCGGCAAAGGCACAATCACGATTGTGAAGCTCCTGACGGACAAGGAGCTCGACGGCAAGTGCGACATGTACGCAAAGGTCATCATCCCGCCGTGCTGCTCCATCGGCGTCCACGAGCACCACGGCAACACGGAGACGTACCACATCCTCTCGGGCACGGCGCTCTACAATGACAACGGCAAGGAGGTCACGTTGCACGCTGGCGCGACGACGTTCTGCCCTGACGGCGAAAAGCACGGCATCGAGAACGCGTCGAAGACGGAAGACCTCGTGTTCATGGCGCTGATCATCAAAAAGTAATCCGCAAGAACAGACGAAAAGAAGCGGGCGGCTGCAACAACATGCAGCCGCCCGTTTTGATGGGAGCTTTCAGGAATCAGCGCAGCACGCCCGTATCGAGCGATGCGAAGCCGCCCAGCAGTTCGCGGACTTTCGCGGTGATTTCGGCGACGCCGCCTTTCTTGCTGCTCTCGACGTTGAGCGGCATCTGCGGGTCGTGGAGCGAGAGGCGCAGCAGCGCCCAGCCGTGCGGGAAGACGAGGCGGACGCCCTCGTAGTTCGGCTTTGCGAGCTTGATTTTCTGCGCCTCGGCACGCTGCTCGAGCGTCTTCAATACGCCGTTGCCGTAAGCCTTGAAATCGTCCTCGCCCTTGATGGCCATGCGGTATTCCTTGCTTTCGAGCGGCTCGCCGAGCTTTGCGATGAGCGAGGAGAGCTTCTTGCCCTGCTGCTTTGCCTTCGCGGCGGCGACGAGCAGGCGCACGGCGAGATAGGCGCCATCGTCGAGGTAATAGTTTTCGGACAGCGCGCCGTGGCCGCTCGTCTCGATGGCGAGTGGCGAGACCGTACCGGCCTTGTTCAGGCGGATGCACTCGTCGATGACGTTCTTGTAGCCGCGCATGTAGCGGTGGTGCTTGAGGCCGAGGTCCTGCGTCAGGAACTCCGTGAGCTCGTCGCTCGTGACGGAGTCCGTGACGATCGTGCTCTGCGGGTACTCGGGCGCGAGGATGGCGGCCATCATGCCGATGAGCGCGTTGCGGCTGACCTCGCGGCCATTGCCGAGCACGGCGCTCATGCGGTCGACGTCGGTGTCAAAGATAAAGCCGAGGTCGGCGTGAGAATCCAGAACCGCCTTCTGGATGGACGCCATGGCCTGCTTGTTCTCGGGGTTCGGGATGTGGTTCGGGAAATGGCCATCCGGCTCGAGATAGACGCTGCCCGACGTGTCGGCGCCGAGGCGGCCGAGAATCTGCGTCGCAAAGAAGCCGCCTGCGCCGTTGCCAGCATCGACGACGACATGCATGCCCTTGAGTGGCGTGTTTTCTTCGCCGAGCGCCTTGCGGATTTTCTTGCGCAGGTAATGGCAGTAGCGGTCCATGAGGTCGTATTTCTGGACGCGCGCGAGGTCGCCCGTGACCTCCGGCGTGCGGCAGGCCATCCTTCGTGAAGAACTTGAGGCCGTTGCGGTTGAAGGGCAGATGGCTCGCCGTAATCATGATGGAGCCGTCCATCTGCGTCTCTTTCAGCACGATGGACATGAACATCGCGGGCGTCGAGGCGAGGCCGCAGTCGACGGTCACGCAGCCCGCCGCCGTCAGCGCCTCGAGCACGGCCTTCTTGAGCGCCGGTGCCGAGATGCGCGTGTCGTGGCCGACGGCGATGCGCAGCTCCTTCTTCGCCTTGCCCGTGCGCTCGGCGAGGAAATCAAGGAAGCCCGAGGCGATGCGGTTCGCGGCCTCGGCCGTGAGGTTCACGGGCTCGCCGTCGACGCCCTCGACCGCCACGCCGCGCACATCGCTGCCATTCGCAAGCTTCATCATCTGTTTTTCGGAAGTAATCATAAAAATAGCCCCCTGTTCCAGTTTGTGTCTAAGATACTATTCTGGAACGAGGGGGCGTTTTCCTGCCGCACGCGAAGTTTCTTTCGTGCGCGCGGCGGAAAAGGGGATGCAACGGAATCCACGGACGATTCCGTAACGGATTCCTTATGCATCCCCTTTTCCGCCCGAAGGAAGACATGGCATCGCGGAGAGAAAAGCCCACGAAGATTCTTTCATTATCGCGGGTGCGAAGACGATTTCATCTGTTGCCAGCCGCTACTTATACGGGAGGCCCCTTCCCAGATTGCAATCCTACAAAATGTTTATCCCTACCTCCGCCACTCCTTCCACCGCTTCGCGGTCCCCCTCCCTCTGAGAGGGAGGCTTTTAAAAGAACTCTTCTTCCGCCGCGATGCAGAGCATGTGGTACACGGGCAGGTGCAGCTCCTGAATCTTGTATGTCTCGTCCTCGGGCACGCGGATGATGGTATCGGCGAGGTGCTTTTCGGCCATCTTGCCGCCGGATTTGCCCGTCAGCGCGATGGTCCTCATGCCTTTGGCGCGCGCCATGTCGAGGGCGTAAATGACGTTCGTGGAGTTGCCGGACGTCGAGATGGCGAGGAGGGTGTCTTCGGGATTGCCCATGCCGAGAATCTGCTGGGCGAAGACGAGGTCGGGGGCCTGGTCGTTGGCGAAGGCCGTGCCGAGGGCGACCTGGTTGACGAGGGAGAGGGCGGGCAGGGCGCCCTGGAGGTTCTTCATGAAGTAGTCGGCGCTCTCGGGGCAGGCGGCTTCGAATTTCGCTTTCATGTCAGCGCCGAGCTTGCGCGGCTTCAAAAAGCCTTTCATGAGCTCGCCGACAACATGCTCGGAGTCGGCCGCGCTGCCGCCGTTGCCGCAGATGATGAGTTTGCCGCCCGCGCGGTACGTGGAAAGAAGCGCCTCGACGGCCGCCGTGAGGTCGGCCTCGCAGACGGAGAGGGCGGGGTAGCGGGTGAGGAGGGTGGAGATGGCGGCTTTCGTGGAAGGTTTCATAAAGGTGGGGTCCTTTCTTGGTCGAAGTTTTGTTCGTGGTCGCGAAGATTTTTTCGTGCGCGGGGCGGAGACGGGGAGGCATCCGCAACCCACGGACGATTCCTTAACGGTTTTCGGATACCTCCCCGTCTCCGCCCGAAGGATATGATGTCATCGCGAAGAGGAGGTTCACGGTCATAAAGAAAGTATCATCTGTCGTTGAAAACAGCTTATACAGCAGCCCCCTTCTATGAGGGGGGACGGGCCGCGTAAGCGGCGGGGGGAGTAGTTGGGTGCTGGAGACAAGCAAATGTACAGAACGTTGCCAAAGGACTTTCGCAACATTTCACACTTACATATTCCGATACTTGTCCGCGATGCTCCGTGCATCGCTGCCGTTGACGCTGCCGCCGACCGCATGTTCGTGCGTACTGCGGCTTTCGCTTGGCTGGATGTCGATGACGTCGGGGCGGCGCTGGGACTGGGCGTGGGTCTGCAGGGGTTCCTGATAGCTCTGACGGTAGTCATTCTGGCTGCGATTGCCGCCGAGGAAGCGGCGCAGGAGGGCGCGGATGACCATGAAGGCGACGGCGAAGAGCAGGATGTTCATGAGGAGGCCGAGCATGTCGCTCATCATGCCGGTGCCGAAGCCGAAGAGGTGGCTGAGCATGGAGCCGAGGAACATGCCGCCCGCGAGCAGGCCGACGCCGCGCATGATGGAGCCGAGGCGGCTGCCGCTCTGCGTATTTGCGGCCGTGCCAGCTTTGGCATTTGCGCCTGCATTCGCGGAGTTCGCACCAGGCGCGGTCTTTTCGAGGTCTTTCGCGCTCTTCGACGGCGCGTAGCTGCCGCCGTTGCCCGAGACGGATTTGTGCGTGTCAGGGCTCGTGGCCTTTGGCGCGGCCGGCGCGGCTTTCGGCGCGGACGGGGCGATGCGGACGCCGCCTTTTGCTGCATAGACGATGTTCGGGCCGTGGAGGCCGAGGCTCGGGGCAATCTGGCTGCCGATGCCGGTCGCCGGGGCGAAGGCGAAGACCGTGCCTGCGAGCACGGCCGCGAGGAATTTTTTCGCTTTCATAGGTTACTCCTTGTCGTTCTTTTATTCTTTGTACGATTTGATGTCTTCCGGGAAGGCGTAGATTTCGCCGACGGTGTCGCGCGTGCCCGCGAGGTACTGGTCGATGTCGTCGACGTCGATGTAGAGCTTGCAGTCGATGTCGAGGTAGCCCTGCTCTTTCGCACCGGAGACGTCGCGGATGGCGATGAGCTGTTCGCGAAGCTTCAGGAGCTCCGAGCGCGTCGCGTGGAGGTCGAGCTTGATGAGGGGCACGCCGTATTCTTTGAGGACTTCGTCCATGGTCATGCGCTGGGACATGGGTTCCACGATCCTTTCTGCTGGTCATTCTTGACTTTTTGATGTTTCAATTCTATCAAAGGGTTCTGAGATTTTCCTGAAAAAAGAAAGGGGGGCGTTTCCGCCCCCTGAAAGTTTATTTGATTTCTCCGATGTCCATGCTGATGTCGAGCGCCTTGACGCTGTGCGTCAGCGCGCCGACCGAGATGACATCGACGCCGCTCTTCGCGGCCGCCGCAAGCGTCGTCTCGTCGATGCCGCCCGAGGCCTCGACGACGGCCTTGTGGCCGATGATCGCGACGGCCTCGGCCATGAGGTCCGGCGCCATGTTGTCGAGCATGATGACGTCGGCGCCGCCCGCGAGCGCTTCGCGGACGCCATCGAGGCTTTCGACCTCGATTTCGATTTTCGTCATGTGGCTCGCATAGGCGTGCGCACGCTCGAGCGCTGCCGTGATGCCGCCCGCCACCTTGATGTGGTTGTCCTTGATGAGCATGGCGTCGTAAAGGCCGAGGCGGTGGTTCGAGCCGCCGCCGACGCGCACGGCGTACTTGTCGAGCAGGCGCAGGCCCGGCGTCGTCTTGCGCGTATCGACGAGCCTTGCGCCGTATGGTGCCGCGATGGCCGCGAGTTTCGCCGTCCGCGTCGCGACGCCCGACATGTGCTGCAAAAGATTCAGCGCGAGGCGCTCGCCTGTCAGCACGGCCCGCGCACTGCCATGCACCTCCGCGATGATGGTGCCAGGCTTCAGCTGCGCGCCATCCTCGAGCTTTGCGTCGAAAAGGATACGCGGCTCGAGAATCTCGAACACGCGCCGCGCGACGTCGACACCCGCGAGCACGCCCGTGTCCTTTGCGTGGATGATGCCCGTCGTCTCCATCTCGGGGCCGACAATCGCGAGCGTCGTGATGTCGCCGCTGCCGATGTCCTCCTCAAGCCATGACCGCAAGCTCGCGTCCAATCCAAATATCGTTTCCATCGTGCTGTTCTCCTTCTTGATGCTGCTGCAGAGGCGTCCCCATTTCGTCGCGATTGTCGAGGAAATGGCGGCGCCATTTTTCGTCTTTCTCCGGGTAATCCATGCGGTAGTGCGCCCCGCGGCTCTCGCGCCGCCGCAGCGCCGCCTGCGCGATGAGTTCGCAGACGACGAGGCGGTTCCGCAGGTCGAGCTCGTCCGGCGTCTCCGCCGCATATCCCTCGCGAAGCGCCGCGAGCCGCTGGATTTCCTGCAAACCGCGCCGGATGCCGCCGTCATAGCGGCGGATGCCGAGATACTGCGTCATGAGTGTCTGCGTCTCGCGCGTCAGGCGGGCGGTGTCGGAAAAGGCCGTCGCGCGGAGGCCGGAGAAAGTCCAATTATCTTCGTCGGAACGCCCTGCAGCCTCGTTCGGCCCGTGCTCCCAACTACTCCCACCACCGCTCCGCGGTCCCCCTCCCTCTTGGAGGGAGGCTTCCTTTGCGATATCCTCCGCCGCTCTCCGTCCAAACACCAATCCTTCGAGCAGCGAATTGCTCGCGAGCCGGTTCGCGCCCTGCAGGCCCGTGCAGGCGACCTCGCCCGCCGCGTAGAGCCCAGCGACATTCGTCCGCCCGTTTTCATCCGTATGCACGCCGCCCATCATGTAGTGGGCCGCCGGGGCAATCGGGATGTATTCCTTTTCGATATCGACACCGTACTCCTTGCACGTCCGCGCGATCATCGGGAACTTTTCCGCCGCATGGTCGATGACCGTCGCGTCGAGCCAGACGTGGTCCATGCCGCCGTCCTGCATCTCCTTGAAAATGCAGCGCGCCACGACATCGCGCGGCGCGAGCTCGGCCATCGGGTGATAGCCCGGCATGAAGCGCTCGCCCTTGCCGCTCCTGAGCAGCGCGCCTGCGCCGCGCACGGCCTCGGAAATCAGGAAGTTCGGGCAGCCATCGAGCGCGAGCGCCGTCGGATGGAACTGCACGAACTCCATGTCCATGACCTCGGCCCCCGCGCGGAACGCCAGCGCGATGCCGCTGCCCGTCGCGCCCTCGGGATTCGTCGTCTTGCTGTAGAGGCGCCCGATGCCGCCCGTCGCGAGCACCGTCGCGGGCGCGCGCAACACGACTTTTTTGCCATCGAGCAACGCGACCGCACCAAAGCAGCGCCCGTCCTGCACGAGGAGATCGACGACATAGCAGTGCTCGAGCGGCCGCACGTTTTCCTCTTTCGCCACAATCGCATTGAGCGCCCGCGCGACCTCGGCGCCCGTCGCATCGCCATGCGCATGCACGATGCGGTTGCGGCAATGGCAGCCCTCACGCCCGAGCGCAAACGACCCATCCGGCAGGCGGTCAAACTCCGCGCCGTGGTCGGCGAGTTTTGCCACATCCTGCGGCCCCTCCGTCACGACGATGCTCGCGATGTCGCGGTCCGTCAGCCCCGCGCCCGCGACGAGCGTGTCCTCGAGGTGCAGCGTCGGATTGTCATCCGCGCCAAACGACGACGCGATGCCGCCCTGCGCCTTCGCCGTGTTGCTGTCCTCGAGCGTATCACGCACGGCGAGCAGCACATGCTTCCCCGCCTCCGCGAGCCGCCAGGCCGCCGAAAGGCCCGCGACACCCGAGCCCACGACGAGCACGTCCGCCTCATAGGCCGGCAGAGTGCGCGTATCGAAATTCATCAAGTAACGTTGCATGATTTTTGCTTCCTTCATTTTCCCGTGATTGCCAGCATCTTCTCTAGGGCCGCGACGGACTTTTCCCGCACGTCCTGCGGCACGACGACTCTCGGTTCGAGCGTCTTCAGCGCATCGCGGACTTTTTCGAGCGTCGTCTTCTTCATATTCGGGCAGAGCAGGTGCCGCGCGGCGAGGTGGAAATGCTTGCCGGGGCAGCGCGTTTCGAGCTCGTAGAGCACGCCTTCCTCCGTCGCGATGATGAAATCGCTGGCGTCGCTCTTTTCCGCGTACTTGATGATGCCCGTCGTCGAGCCGACGTAATCCGCCATCGCGCGCACCTCCGGCCGGCACTCGGGATGCATGAGCACGGGCGCGCCCGGGTACTTCGCCTTCGCCGCCGCGAGCTCTTCTTTCGTCAGCCCCATATGCGTCGGACAGCCGCCCTTCCAGCACGTCATCCGACGCCCCGTCTGCTCCTCGGCAAACGAGCCGAGATTGCCGTCGGGCAGGAACACGATTTCCTTGTCCTCGGGAATCGACGCCACGACCGCCGCCGCATTCGACGACGTGCAGCAAATGTCAGCCATCGCTTTCACCGCCGCTGGCGTGTTGACGTAGGCCACGAAAACCGCATCGGGCTTCTCCTTCCGCAGCTGCGCGACCTCGCCCGTCAAAGAATCCGTGAACATCCGGCACGTCGCGTCCGCCGCTGGCAGCAGCGTGATTTTGTCGGGCGCGAGAATGTTCGCCGTCTCCGCCATGAACTTCACGCCGCAGAACACGATGACCTCCGCGTCCGTCCCCGCCGCCTGCCGCGAAAGCCCGAACGAATCGCCCGTATAATCCGCGATTTCCTGAATCTCCTGCGGCTGGTAGAGATGCGCGAGGACGATGGCCTTGCGCTCCTTCTTCAGCCGGAGAATCTCGTCGATAATATCTTCCACTGGTCTTGCCTCCCCAGTTCCATACAGTTACGAAGTCCGCTGTCAAGACAGCAGACATTAGATGTAGTATACGACGGATTCGAAAAATGTGCAAGAAAAAAGGCAGGACACGATGTCCTGCCATCAATTTTATCCCTCGTACACGAAATTCAGCGTCGTCGCCGCCCGTTCCTTGAGCGTCGGCGCCTTCGTATCTTTCTCCGACAGAATCGTCGGCTGAATCGGCCACTTCACACCGATGTCCGGGTCGTCCCAGCGGATGTTGCCGTCGCACTCCGGCGCGTAGTAGTTGTCCGCCTTGTACTGCACCTCGACATCATCCGTCAGCGTGATGAAGCCGTGCGCGAAGCCGCGCGGGATGAAGAGCTGGCGCTTGTTCTCGGCCGAGAGCTCGACGCCGACCCACTCGCCGTACTGCGGCGAACCCTTGCGGATGTCAACGGCCACGTCGAAAATCGTGCCGCGCGACGCGCGCAGGAGCTTTGCCTGGCACATCGGGTTCAGCTGGTAGTGCAGGCCGCGCAGCGTGCCTTTCTCCGCCGAATACGACTGGTTGTCCTGCACGAAGTTCACATGGATGCCGCCTTCCTCCAGCTTGCGCTGCGACCAGCTCTCCATGAACCACCCGCGCGCGTCGCCAAAGACCTGAGGCTCGACGACATAGACGCCCTTGAGTTTTGTTGCTGTGACTTTCATGATACAAAAATCTCCTTTATCCGTTGAGTGCTTTTCTTTTCATCACGTAGTTCCAGATCGTGACGATGGCCGTGGCGCCGAGCTTGGCCAGCATGTAGTACACGCCGCAGAGGTCGACGAAGATGTACATGCAGAGCTGGTTCAGGAAGAGCCCCGCGATGCTCGAGCCGAAAAACAGCGCCTTCTGCCGGCCCGTCTGGCCGCCGGCGGCGCGAAAGACGTAGACGACGCAGAGCCAGTAGTTCACGAGCACCGAGACGGAAAACGAGATGCCCGACGACCAGAGATACGGCACACCCGCATACTCCGTCAGCGCGTACAGCAGCCCATAGTCGATGACAAAGCACCCGCCGCCCACGACGCAGAAACGGAAGATTTCCCAGAAACGAGCCATTTTCATCCCTTCCGCACCTTCTCCAGGCGCGCCACGAGATCCTGGTCGAGCTCCTCATGATGCGCGACGAGATAGCGGTAGAGATTCACGCGCTCCATGTAGTGCTGGCTCATCAGACGGTGCTCCTTCACATAGGCATACGCCGACCGCGCGATTGCATGGCGGTAGGCACTGTGCTCCACCAGGCGCTCCAGCTTCGTCTCGAACATCTCCGCATCACGGTACAGGCAGCCCGTGCAGCCATCCGCCACCGTCCGCGCATACACCGTCGGCGACGCCAGCACGACCGCGCCATGCCCCGCGCTCTCGATGAACTTCAGATCGCTCTTCGTCTGATTGAACGCCGTGTTCCGCAGCGGCAGCAGCGCGATGTCCGACCCATGCAGCGCCCGCTCGTACACCTCATACGACACGAACTTCCCATCATAATCATGCTCGCTGCGCAAGAACTCCTTGTCCTCCGTCTCCAGCGCCTCATAGAACTTCCGGTCTGCCAGCACGCGGAAAAAAATCTTGCCGCGGTACTTCGCCGCCGCGCGGTTCAGCGCCGGCAGGATGTCCTGCCAGTCCTTCTCCCGGTTCAGCGCGCCAAAGAACACGACGACGCGGCCGCCGCTCTCCCGCTCCTCCGCCTCATAGTCGCGCGGCTCCGGCAGCTCCCAGAGCTGGTTCTCCATCACATACACATGCGGATTGTACTGCCGCAGCACCTCCGCCAGCGCCGGCGTCGACGCCTGCACCGCATGCGCGCCGACGAAATCCATATGCTTTACGCGCGCATTGCGCTCCTCCCAGAGGATCGGATTGTCATCCATCTCATACACGATCACATGGCCGCCCTGCCGCAGCCGCTCCGTCCGCTCCAGCCCCTCCTCGACCGACTGGTAGCTCCGCCGCTGCCGGATCACCACGCTCGACTGCATCTGCTGCGCCAGCGCCCCATTCAGCGACGTCTCATGCACCCGCGCAAAGACCCCCGGCACCGTCGCGAGACACTTGCTCGGCAGCAGCGCCCGCAGCCGCGCCGTCACGATCGTCTCGCCCAGCAGCGTCTGCACGCTCATCGACGGCACCCGCTGCTTCACCGCGCGCACCACCATCGCGCCATCCTCGCGCCCCTGCAGCCGGTCGACAAAGAACTGCACGAGCCCTACCGCACGCAGCATCGCCACGAGCGCATCCGGCGCCTGCCGCACGACGAACACCATCTGCCCCGTCTGTGCCAGCGCCGCCGCATGGCGCTGCAGGCTCTCCTGCGACACCACGGCCGCCGCGCCGGCTGCAAACGCGATGCAGTCCAGCTCCGCGAGCCCGTACGCCGCGAGATCCACCGTCTCCGGTGTCCCGCAGACCGCTGCCGTCAGCCGCTCCGCAGCTGCCGCTACATCCGCGCGCCGCTCCGTCACGCCATACAGCCGCGCCGCCGGCTGCCGCCTGAGGAAAGCCGCCCCGCCGATCCCCCGGCCGCAGCCAAACAGCACGACCCGCCGCGCCGTCATCGGCAGCAGCTCCGCCACGACGGCATCCTCAGCATCCTCAGCAGCCGCAGCAGCCTCAGCAGGCGCAGCGCCTCCGGCCGCCTCCGTTGCCGGCTCCAGCTCGATTTCCTCTGTATGGTCCGTATGTTCCACGCTCTCCACTGTCTCTCTCCTCCGTGCGGCCATCTCCCGCAAATCCGCCATGTCTGCCAGATACTCCTGAAAATGAAGGCCGCGCACGTGCCTCAGCACGCACGCGGCCAGATACGCTTCCCCGCTCATGGGATTGCATGAAAGATCATATCGATCTGCTTCTTGACGCAGTCGCGCATATCATAACGATCGAGGATCGTCTGACGCGCCTCCTTGCCGAGACGCGCGCGCAGCTCCGGATCATCCAGCAGCTCCTCCACGCGCAGCGCCAGATGCTGCGGCGAACGGAAATTCGCCAGCAGGCCGTTCTTGCCGTCCTCGACGACCTCCTCCACCGGCGGCGTCTTCGACCCCACGATCGCGCAGCCGAAGCTCATCGCCTCCAGGCACGACCACGACAGGATGAACGGGCGCGTATAGTACACATGCACCGTCGACGCCTGCAGCACCGTCTGATAGTCCATCCGGTTCAGGTGACCGACGAAATGCACGCGGCTCTTGTCATACTGCACCTTCTCATCCATGACCTGCTTCCACGTCTTGCCGCCGTCCGGCTTCACGCCATAGCACGTCGTATCCGTGCCCACGATCACCACATGCAGCTTTGGACGCCGCTTGAGGAGCATCGACACCGCCGTCATGAACTGCGGATACCCGCGGTACGGCTCGAAGCCGCGCGACACATACGTCAGGATCTCCGGGCACTTCGACAGGTCGAGCGCCTCGCGCTCCTCCGTCTTCCCCAGCACCAGCTTGCGCCCCGGGTTCGGCCGGCAGAACTCCGTATCGATGCCCTCGTGCACGACCACCATGTCGTCCCGGTACATCTTCGGGAACTGCGACCGTTGCCACTCCGTCGGCGTGAAACGCACATCGCACGCCGCGAGATTCATCAGGTGGAAGCTGTCGCGCGTGCGGATGCGCATCTTGCCATTCAGCGGCAGCGACTCCCCTGGGAAATACGCCACATCGCCGCCGACCGAATTGTAATACCACTCAAAATACCCGACGATCGGCACATCCGGGAACACATCCTTGCAGAACAGCGTCGAACCCCAGCCCGTATGCGCCACGATCACATCCGGCGTATAGTGATACTTGTCGCGCAGCTGCTCCAGCGCATTCGCCACCGACGCACCGTCGATGATCGCCTCGTCCACCGGCTTCAGCCATGGATGGATGTCCTTCGTCACCTCGCGGTTCCGCTTGTACAGCACCGTCGTCACGCCGCCGATCTTGTTCCCGTTCGTCTTCGTCGTCAGGAAATACACCTTGTTGCCGCCCATCTGCGCCAGCGCCTGGCTCAGGTGCCAGAACTGCGCCGGGAAATTCGGGTGGATAAAGAGAATATTCATACCAGAAACTTACTCCTGTGCCATATACAGATGATAATAATACCCCTTGCGGGCCATCAGCTCCGCATGCGAGCCGGCCTCCACGATGCGGCCGTGATCCATCGCCAGGATTGCATCGCAGTCCCGCACCGTCGACAGACGATGCGCGATCGTGATCGTCGTGCGGCCCTTGCTGATCTCCTTCATATTCACGAGGATCTTCTGCTCGCTCTCCGTATCGAGCGCGCTCGTCGCCTCATCAAAGATCAGGATGCGCGGATCGAGGAGCAGTGCCCGCGCGATCGCCACGCGCTGGCGCTGGCCGCCACTGAGCAGGCTGCCGCGCTCGCCGACGAACGTATCATAGCCCTGCGGCATATCCTTCACGAAATCATCGACGCCCGCCAGCTTCGCTGCGCGCATGACGGATTCCTCGTCGATGTTCGGCATCGCGATTGCGATGTTCTCGCGGATCGTCCCCGCGAACAGGAAATTCTCCTGCAGCACGATGCCGATCTGCCGGCGCAGCCATGCCGTCTCGACCTGCGCGATATCCACGCCGTCGACAAGCACGCGGCCGCTCTCCGGCACATACAGGCGCTGCACCAGGCGCGTCAGCGTCGACTTGCCCGAGCCCGAGCGCCCGACGATGCCCACATGTGCGCCCGCCGGGATCTTCACGCTGATATCCGTCAGCACATTCTTGCCATCCGCCTTGTAGCGGAAATTCACCTTGTCAAACATGATCGAGCCCCGCAGCTGCGGCAGCGTCGTGCGGTTCGGATTGAAAGCAGGCTCGCTCTTCTCGTCCATGATGTCGCCGAGACGCGCCATCGACACGCGGATCTGCTGGAAATACTGCCACATGTTCACCAGGCGCAGGATCGGCGCGATGACCTGCCCGGCCAGCATCTGGAACGCGATCAGCTCGCCGACCGTGATATGGCGCGCCATGACCTGGTAAGCACCAATCCAGAGGATCGCCAGGTTGAACGCCAGGCTCAGGAACGTGCCGATCGAGCCCGCGAAATTCGCGATATTCAGCACAGAGAGCGCACTCTTCAGATAGCGCGACAGCACCTGCTCATAGCGGTCGACGAACGTCTGCTCGACGCCCATCGTCTTCACCGTGCGCACGCCCGTCACCGCTTCGATCGCGAACGACTGCTGCTCCGATGCCAGCAGGAACCTCTCATTGATGCGCTTCTTGTAGATCGGCGCGATCACCGCATTCAGGATGATGTAGAGCGGGATCGTCGCCCAGACGATGTACGACAGCGTCGGGCTGTACAGGAACATCACCGTCAGGTACACGACCGCCAGCACCGCATCCAGCACGACCGTCAGCGCCGAGCCCGTGAGGAAGCTGCGGATCGTCTCCAGCTCGCCCATGCGCGACACCACGTCGCCGACCTGCCACTTGTCAAAATAGCGGACTGGCAGCTCCGTCACCTTGCGGAACAGATGCGACGACAGCGTCACATCGATCTTGTTCGTCGTGTGGACGAAGAGGTACGTGCGCAGAGCCAGCATCCACTGGTTGAACAGCGCCACGAGGATCATGCCCGCGACGAGCACGTCCATCGTCGACACGCTGCGGTGCGTCAGCACGCGGTCGATGATCGTCTGCGTGAAGAACGGCGTCAAGAGGCCGAAGCCCTGCATGATCAGCGAGACCACCAGCACCTGCACGAGGAACTTCTGATACTTCGCCACGACCGGCAAAAACCAGCCGAAGCCGAATTTCTCCACCTTGTCCTTCAGCTTCTCGATTGAGAAGCGCTTCGCGAACAGCACGACCTCGCCCGAGAACTCCCGTGCAAAGAAGTCCGGCTTCACGAAGCCCTGCTGCCCCGACGACGGATCCTGGATCAGGGGCACGCCCTGCTTGTTCACGCCGAGATACAGCAGGTACATCCCGTTCTTCAGGCGGCAGACGCATGGATGCGGCATCTTCTTCACATGCTCCGCCGAAATCCCCTCGAACTTGCGAGACTTCAGCCCCAGGTCGCCCGCCGCACGCAGCAGCCCGACCGTGTCCACGCCCGTCTTCTCGACGATATAGGCGCGCGCGAGCTGGCTGTAGTCCGCCGGTATCTTGAAATGCGCCGCCACCCGGACGAGGCACGCGAGCGCCGAATCAATATTTGCCATAAAATCAGCGCTCCCTCAGTGCTTCATCTTTGTACTTGCGGAACGGATCCAGGAAGAAGTCGATGATCTTCTTCTTCTTGATCTTGATCTCCGCCGACACATTCATGCCCGGCGTCAGCTCGATGCCGCTGTCATCGCTCGACAGATCGAGCGTCAGGCGGTACTTCTGGTACGTCTCCGGATCCTGCGGATTGCTGCCCGCATCCGGCGAGATCTCCGACACCTTCGCATTCACCATGCCGTACTTCTGGAAATTGAACGTCTCCACCTTCACCTCGGCATCCTGGCCGTCCTGGATGAAGCCGATATCCTTGTTGTCCGCATACGCCTCGATCTCCATCGTCGCATCCTCCGGCACGATCATCATGATCGCCTGCCCCTCGGCCACGACGCCGCCGAGCGTATGGAACGCCAGCTGGTTCACGCGGCCCGAGATCGGCGCCACGATCACCGACTGCTGGTTCGTCTCATTCGCCTTCTTCAGCTCTTCCTCGATCGCATTGTACTGGCGCTTCGCCTCGACGAGCTGCGTCATCGTATCCTGGCGGTACGCGCTGTCCGTCGTCGCGAGGTTGTCCTGCGCTTCGGCGAGCTTGCCCTGCTGCTCGAGGATGCTCTTTTCCAGAGCCTCTGCATTGCGCTGGTACTCCACGCGCTGGGAGCGGGCTTCGAGCAGCTGGAAATAGCTGATCGCGTCCTCCTCCATGAGCTGCTGCAGGCGGTTCTCCTTCTCCTGCGCGACCGCCGTCATCGCCTGATACTTCAGCATCGGCGCGCGCGAGCTCTCGACAGACGCCGCCGCCTGCACGATTGCCGCCTGGTTCTTCTCCTGGTCTGCTGCCAGCTTCGTGCGGCGGCTCTGATACAGCGTCACCTGCGCCGAGATGTCCTTTGCCTCCAGCAGCCCCTCCGGGTCCTGCGGCGGCGAGAATGGCGCATCCTGCATCTCCGCATTCAGGCGCGCGACCGTCAGGCCATAGTACGCCGCCTGCTTCTTCAGCTGGTCGACATCCGCCTGCGTCTTCGTCGTGTCGAGCACGAGCAGCGGCTGCCCCTCCTCGACATAGTCGCCCTCCTTCACGTCGAGCTCCTTGATCGCGCCCTTGTTCTGCGACTGCACGATCTTCACATTGCCGACCGGGATGACCTTGCCATTCGCGACCGCCACCTCGTCGACCTCGCCGACGCAGA
>ONJV01000007.1:1818-31222 GCA_900318215.1 uncultured Veillonellaceae bacterium | reverse complement strand
CTTCTTTATTTATCGAATCTACAAGACAGAAACTTCTTGAACGAAAGGTCTTGATCACATGTTCGTAGCCAACCGCATGACAAAGAATCCGACCGTCGTCACGCCGGACACCGGCATCGACACGGCAGCGCGCCTGATGAAGAAAGGCCGCTTCCGCCGCCTGCCAGTCGTCGAGGACGGCAAGCTCGTCGGCTTCCTCGCCGACAAGGACATCATGCGCGTCTCGCCGTCGCCCGCGACGACGCTTTCGCGCTATGAAGTCACGACGCTGCTCTCGAAGCTCAAATGCCGCGATATCATGCAGAAGAATGTCATCTCCGTCGATGAGGACGCGACCATCGAGGAAGCCGCGCTCATCATGTACAAGGAGAAAATCGGCGGCCTGCCTGTCGTCTCGAAGGTCGGCGCTGTCGTCGGCGTCATTACCGAGACCGACATCTTCAAAACATTCGTCGATGTCATGGCGCTCGACCAGGGCCGCACGCGCCTGACCATCGACGTCGAAGACCGTGTCGGCGTCGTCGCCGACATCGCCGGCGTCTTTGCGGAGAAAGGCTATTCGATGGACAGCCTCGTCACCTGCCGCCAGCCGACCGGCCGCTACGAGATCATCGTTCGCACCGATGTCACGAACGACGCAGAAATCGCCGACCTCACGCAAGCCATCGAAGCCAAAGGTTATAGCGTCATCCATACCGCAAAAATCGGCTGAAAGCCTTCCCCTTCGGGGAAGGTGCCGAGCGTATGCGAGGCGGAAAGGGTGTCGGAGGTAGTTCCGAACGGTCAGAACAAAAAAAATCCTGCGAAGGAAGATGTTTCCTTCACAGGATTTTTTAATTTTCCCGAAACCGATACCCTGCCCCCCAGACGGTCTCGATGTAAATCGGATGTGCGGGGTCGGGCTCGATGCGGCTGCGGATGCGGTTGACGTGAACCATGACGGTCGCCGTGTCGCCGATGGCGTCGAGGCCCCAGACGTGCTCGAAGAGCTGCTCTTTCGAGAAAACGATGCCGGGATGCTCGGCGAGGAACGTCAGGAGCTCATATTCCTTGTTCGGAAGCGTGAGCTCTTTCTTGCCGAGGAAGACGCGGTGCGAGAGGCGCTCGATGCGCAGCTCGCCGCGCACGAGCTCCTGCGATGGCGCGGCAGCCGCCTCGGCTGCGCCTGTTTCTGCCCCTTGCCGCAGGACGCGCTCGTAGCGCGTGATGTGTGACTTCACGCGGGCGATGAGCTCGCCGGGCGAGAACGGCTTCGTAATGTAGTCGTCGGCGCCGAGGCCGAGGCCGCGAATCTTGTCGATGTCTTCGCCGCGCGCCGAGACGATGAGGACGGGCACTTCGCTCTTCGCGCGGATGTCGCGGCAGATGGCAAAGCCGTCGCGCCCCGGCAGCATGATGTCGAGCAGCACGAGGGAGTAGCCGCCCTGCGCGAGCTCCGCGAGGCCCGCCTCGCCGTCTGTCTCGATGGTGACGGCAAAGTCCGACGCTTCGAGGAAATCGCGCTCCATCTCGGCAATCTCGATGTTGTCTTCAATAATCAGAATCTTGTTCATTGGGGATTCGCATCTCCTTTTTCCTGGCTTGCGGTTTCCGGCGGCTGGACGGCGCCCGGTTCCTTGACGACGGGCAGATGAATCGTGATGGTGAGGCCGCCGCCCTTTGTCGCGCTCGCCGCGATGCGGCCGCCGAGCGCCGTGATGATTTCGCGGCAGATGGCGAGGCCGAGGCCGCTGCCCTTCTTCGTGTCCGTGCGCGCTTTGTCCGTGCGGTAGAACGTCTCGAAAAGATGCGGCAGGGCGCCCGCTGGCACGCCGGGTCCGTGGTCGGCAAACGATAGCACGCACTCCGCGCCCTGCACGGCGACGCTGAGCTCCATTGCGACGGTCTTGCCCTCCTTGTACTTGATGGCGTTGCCGAGGATGTTGTCGACGACGCGGGCAAAGGCATCGCGGTCGATGGCGGCGCGGGCGGACCGGCCAGCGGGCGGCGTCGCGGCAAGCGTCAGCACGAGGCCGCGGTCGCGCAGCGCCGGTGCTTCCTCGGCGACGTAGTCGGCAAAATACGCATCGAGCGCGACGGGTTCGGGCGTCAGCACCATGCGGCCGAGTTCGAGGCGTGAGAACATGCGGAGATTCCTCACCAGCCGCTCCATCGTGCAGGCCGCGCCATAGATGCGCTGCGCGTATTGCTCGCGCTTTTCCTCTGTCGCGGCGAGGCCGGAGAGCAGGCCGTCGGCGTAGCCCTTTAAAAGCGTCAGCGGCGTCGCGAGGTCGTGCGAGATGCCCGCGATGAGCTCCTTGCGGCTCTGGTCGTAGCGCGCCTGCTTTTCGCGCGCGTCCCTGAGCTCGGCGCGCATGGCATCGAAATCGCGGCAGGCGTCGCCCATCTCGTCACCGGCCATCGGTGGCAGCGGTGTCGCGAGGTCGCCTGTGCGGATGCGAGCCGAGGCCTCGCGGAGCGCGCCCAAGGGGCCCAGAATCTGTTCGGACAGCAGGCGCGAGAGGTAGATGCCGAGGCAGACGATGAAGAGGATGGCCGAGCCGACAATCAGCAGCAGCAGCCCCTCGACAACGGCTTTTTGCGGCCCCACCTTCATGCGCTCTTGCGCGAGGAACGGCAGGCGGCCGGCCGCGCGGACGGTCGTGCCCGTCACGGGCGACGTATAGGAAAAGAACAGGCCGTCGCGCGTCCAGAGCAGCTGCTCGGCCTCGTCATCTTGCGGGCGCTCGCCCTGCGGCACCATCATCGGCGGGGCGTGGTCATGGCTGTGCATGGCGTGATGCTCCTCGCTGTGCATGTCCGGCAGCGGCGCCTGCTGGTCGAGCGTCGCTTTCGGCAACGCCTGCCGCGCGAGCGCGTCCGTGCTCGTGCCGGGCGTGACGTAGACGGGGCCGTCCGTTCCTGCGATGGCGACGGAGAGGCCCGCATTTTCGAGGATGGCGACGGCATTTTCGAATGATTTGAGACGCGGCTCTGTGTGCTTGTCGGCCTCGATGCGCAGTTCGTCAATCGCGTACTGGATGGAGAGCGCCGGGCCATGCATGGGCCAGAGCGCGGCGAAATCGTTCTGCCGTGCCGTGCCCGCGAGGCGCAGCGCCCCGAGCATCGCGGCCCCTGCGACGAAGAGCAGCAGCACGGGAATGAAGACCATGAGGAACTGCGCCGTCAGGATGCGTTTTTTGAGCGAGATGTCGCGGATATGGAGCACGAGAAAGCCCCCTTTCGATGTCGGTTTCCTACATTTTACCATGAAACCGGCGGGAAGAAAGGGGGCTTTTATGCGTGCGGGGCAAAGTTTCTGCTTCTGAAATATTTTGTTTAGCTTTTGTTTCGAAAGGGTTGCGGCGCTGTTTCAAACTGCCTGCTATCATAAGAACTGTCCCAAGGGAAACAGCAAAATGAAAAACAAGCAGATAGATGACAAGGAGGAATCCATCATGGATATGGAAAAGATGAACAACGTGCAGAATCAGGCAAAAGGCGCTTGCAAGAAATATTGGAAAAAAGGCCTCGCGGCTGCCCTTGCGCTCGCCATCCTCGGCGGCGCGGGCGCGGTCTATGACGTCCAGCAGCACAAAGCCGAGCGTGCGGCACGGGATGCAGCCCGCAGCCAGCTCGTCGCGGCGCAGGCCGCACGCGAGAACGTCACGCTGATCAGCGAGGACGAGGCAAAGGCGAAGGCCGCCGAAGCCGTCGGCATCGACGAAAGCTCGCTGACGTTCAAGAGCGTCGGCCTCGAAAATCTCGCACTGCAGAAAGGCGACAAGAAGGATAGCGACAAGAAAGAAAAATTCGAGAAGAAGTCGCACAAAGAGGGCGGCAAGCACAGCGAAGACTGGTATAAGAACCATGACAATCACGACAGCCATGACCGCGACGACCACGAGCGCGACGAGCATAATGGGTATGATCACGACGGCTATGACCATGACGGCATGCAGCACATGGCGCAGCCGCAGGGCATGATGCCGGGACAGCCGCCGCAGGGCATGGCACCGCAGGGAGCGCCGCAGAACGGCATGATGCAGCCGCCGCAGGGCCAGCCGCCGATGATGCAGGGCCAGCAGAACGGCCAGCAGCAGGGCGCGCAGGCCACGCAAACGGCCGAGGGCAGCCAGCAGGCACAGCCGCAGCAGCCAGCGGACGGCCAGCAGCCGCCGCATGATTTCCGCTTTCACCCGGCCTACAAGATCGCCTGCTCGCATGGCGATGTGAAGTACCATGTCATGGTCGATGCCGTGACGGGCGACGTCATGACGTGCGACGTCGTGTAACCAAATGCCAGATGCTCTCAGCGGGCATTTGGTTAGCGAAAATCCAGCAAATCCAGGCCCCCTCTCCGAGGGGGCTGGCAGCGAAGCTGACTGGGGGTGTGTCGAAGGCAGGCACAATCCGCGTTCAAGAAATCCGAGTCGGAGGTACGATGTATCTCCGACTTTTACGTTGTTTCCAAATTGCAGATGCCGAAACGGGATGATACAATGAAAGAAAATCCAACAAGAAGGACGGGCATCCCCATGGAAAAACATTTCGACATCAACGAGAACGGCTACAGCGTCCGCTGCAAGCTCTTCGCACACAAGGACGCGCGCACGTACCAGCGCGTCGTCATCTGCACGCACGGCTACGGCGGCAACAAGAATCGCGCGAACATCCAGAAATTTGCCGAGAAGGAAACGGCGAAGTACAAGACCGACGCCGTTATCGCGTTTGACTGGCCGTGCCACGGACAGGACGCGCGCAAGAAGCTCGTGCTCTCCGAGTGCATGGAATACCTGACGCTCGTCGTGGGTCATGCAAAAAATGTTCTGCAGGCGCAGGATATCTTCATCTACTCCGTGAGCTTCGGCGGCTACCTCACGCTCAAATACATCGCCGAAATCAGCAACCCATTCAAGAAAATCGCGCTGCGCTGCCCCGGCATCCGCATGTACGACCTCATGCGCGCAAATGTCTCCGCTGACGACTGGACGAAAATCGAGAAGGGCAAAGACGTCATGATCGGCATGGAGCGCAAGATGAAAGTCGACAAGCAGCTCTTCGAAGACCTCGCGAAGAGCGACGTGCGGAAATACGAATACTTCGACTGGGCCGACGACATGATGATCCTCCACGGCACGGCCGACACGACCGTGCCCATCGAAGATTCCAGGGCCTTCGCCGAAAATAACGTCATCACCTTCGTCCCCGTCGAAGGCGCCGACCACCCCTTCCGCGATCCGAAACTCATGGACTTCGCGATTCATACCATCATCGAGTTCTTTGCACCGGAAGGGTGAATCATTTCCTCGCCATCCACTCCCTCGGCGTGACGCCGTATTCTTCCTTGAACGCCTTATAGAAATTGCTGCTGCTCGTATATCCGAGCATGGCGGCGATTTCTTCTATGGAGAGGGTCGTGCCCTGGAGCAGGGTCGTGGCCCGTGTCATGCGGAGCTCGCGGAGGATGCTGGAGAAGGTGCGGCCGGTTTCTTTTTTGAGCAGGTTCGAGACATACGTCGGATGATAGGAGAAATGCGCCCCGAGCCCCTGCAGCGTCGCGGTGTCCATGTGCTCGCTCATGTAGCCTACGATTTTTTCGGAAATCGTGAGGCTCTTTTTTTGTGGCGCAAGTTCGCGGCAGCGGCGTGCGACGTGGAGGAGCAGCGAGCCGGTGAGCGATTTCAGGAGCGTCTGCGTCTCGGCCTGGCGGTCGGCGTACTCGATGACCATCATTTCGAGCAGCGTGCGGACGGGCGAGCCTTCGGGGAACGAGACGCGCAGGAAATCCGTCGAGTATTGGTTGCTGCGCGGCTCGAGGAAGAAGTCGAAAATGGAGGGCGCCGAGGCAAGAATTGGCAGGAAATCGCGGTAGAAGAGCTCTTTCTGAATCAGCACGCCGATGACGACGGCCTGATCCGTGCCCTGCTGCCGCAGCGCGTAGCCGCAGAACGGCTGGCCGACATGGCATTCGTTCTTCCATGCATCCGAGACGGTCGCCAACACGAAGCATCACCCGATGGCTGAGATGTTCGCGCTCAAGACGATCGAGCTCGTCGCGAAGTACCTGCCGCGCGCCGTGGCCGATGGCAGCGACAAGGAAGCGCGCGAGATGATGGCCTATGCGAACACGTTCGCGGGCTACTACATGATGTGCACGTCCGCGCACACGGTGGAGCACACGATGGGCTCGTTCCATGACAAGCTCGTGCATGGCGCCGGCCTCATCATGATTGCGCATGCCTACTATGACTTCTTCGCCGAGCGCAAAGCGTCCGAGGAAAACATGGTCAAGATGGCGAAAGCCATGGGCGTGGAAGATGCCAAGACGGGCAAGGACTTTATCAAGGCACTCGACAAGCTCATCGCCGACGTCGGCTGCGCGGATCTCAAGATGAGCGAGGCGGGCATCACGAAGGACGAGCTCAAGCTCTATCCGAAGAAGGTGCACGAAGTCCTCGGCGGCCTCGAGCCGCAGGCGGCGCTCGAATACATGAAAGAGCACTACGGGGCGCAAGATGGACGCGGTGAAATTCTGCCGCGAGCTGCGGCAGATGCAGGACACGGGCACGTCCGATGGCGAGCAGAATGCGCTCATCCAGAAGCATTTCGGCAAAGCAGACGCCGACACGACGCTGCTGCCGGGCTTTGCCTGCGACAACGGGCACAATATCTTCGTCGGCAAATCATTTCTTGCGAACTACAACGTCACGATTCTGCCAGGCGTAACGATTGGCAACAACGTCATCATCGCGGCTGGTGCCGTCGTGACAAAAGACGTGCCATCGAACACGCTCGTCGGCGGCGTGTCGGCAAAAAAGATCAAAGACCTTGTCGATGACGTGCCGGAACGCTGACATTCTCGCGCAGAGAGGCAGAATATTGGCAAACGTATTGATAGAATCACCTCTTTATAGTACAATATAACTACAAAGAGGTGATTCTTATGGCAACAACAACTGTGCAATTTCGCATGGACAATGATTTGAAACAGCAGCTGGAAAGAATCTTTCAAGAGATGGGGCTGAACATGACGACGGCCATGAACCTCTTTGCTCATGCCGTCGTGAATCAGGGCAGGATTCCATTCGACATCACGGCTCCGAAGAGCCAGCTGGAAAACGATCTTGACGATGTTCGTGCAGGACGGCATTTGAGCCGTGCGTATACGGATCGACCATCCTCTCAAAAATGACTGGGCAGATTTCCGCGACTGCCATATCGAGCCGGATTGGGTGCTCATCTACCAGATCAAGGAGGATATGCTGACGCTCGTGCTTGCCCGGACAGGATCGCACAGCGAGCTGGAACTGTAACCTCTTCGTCAGGATGACTGAGACGGCAGCGGCGGTCTCTGCTATCCTATAGACAACCGAAGAAAACAAGAGATGACCTAGGATCAGGAGGCATGCGTCATGAAATACAATTTCGATGAAATCGTCGACCGCTATCACACGAACGCCCTCAACACGGACGGCTTCCGCGGTTATATCTTCCATGATTTTGAAGGAAAGAAAGTCTTCCCGTTCAAGGATGACGAATTTGTCCGCATGTGGGTTGCCGACATGGAGTTCGCCATGTGCCCGGACATCCTCCAGGCCATCAAGGACCGCGTGGACAAGCGCATCATCGGCTACAGCCAGGTTTTCGAGCCGTCGTTCTATGAGGCATACAACGCCTGGAACGAGAAGATGTACGGCTGGACGTATCCAAAGGAAGAAATCTGCTTCTCGCTCGGCATCATCCCGGCACTCTACGAGCTCGTCGAGCTGCTGCTGACGGACCATGAATACGCCATCATCAACACGCCGGCGTACGGCTATTTCCAGCATCCGATCGATGCAAAGCACAAGCATGCCATCCACAACAAGCTCGTCCGCGACAGCGATGGGCATTGGTCCATCGACTTTGATGCGCTCGAAAAAGATGCGGAAAGCCCGATGGTGAAGCTCCTGATCTGGTGCAACCCGCAGAATCCGACGGGCCGCGTCTGGACGGAAGAAGAATTGAAGCGCGTCGCCGCCATCGTAGAGAAGCACAACCTCTGGATCATCAGCGACGAGATCCACTGCGACATCCTGCGCCAGGGCGTCCATCACATTCCGATGGCAAAGGTCATGCCCGATTATCCGAAGCTCATCACCTGCACGTCCGCCTCGAAATGCTTCAACATGGCTGGCATGATGTTCGCCGAAATCATCATTCGCGACCCGCAGCTCCGCCAGCACTTCATCGATTATACCGACAGCTACGCCATGAACGTCAACCCGCTCTCCATTGCGGCGCATCAGGCGGCTTACGAGCATGGTGCGGAATGGCTCGACCAGATGAAGACGTATCTCGATGGCAATTTCCAGCTCGTCAAGGAGACCTTCGCAAAGGAACTGCCGAAGATCACGTTCCAGATTCCAGAAGCGACGTATCTTGCCTGGGTGGACATGAACGCGTATCTCGGCGATGTGGAAAACATCCCCGATTTCATGGCGAACAAGGCGGGTGTCCTTCTCGAAGGCGGCGACGCTCTCTTCGTCGACAACGCACAGGGTTTCATCCGCCTCAATCTCGCGATGCCGCGCGCCATCCTCCAGAAGGGGCTCGACCGGATTGTCAAGGCAGTCCGGGAACACATCGCATGAATCTGTAGAAACGATAGATTGGATAATGGCACATGCGAATCCTGTCGTCGGGACGGACGGCGACCATTACGTTCCATTTGACGAGCGCACGGGCAAATCCGGAAATGTCCGTCGGCGACCACATGACGAGCTATGACTCTCTCCTCATTCTGACGCATTTCAAAGGCCACACGATGGGCGGCTTCGGCGGCTCGAACAAGAACATCGGCATCGGCTGTGTGGACGGCCGCATCGGCAAGCGCATGATCCACACGCACGAGGGCGAAGGCCGGTGGAGCGTCGCAGAGGAAGAACTCATGGAACGCATCACGGAATCGACGAAGGCGACGGTCGACCACTTCGCGCCGCACATCGCCTATGTCAACGTCCTGCGCAACATGAGCGTCTCGTGCGATTACATCCGGCATGCAACGAAAGATGACTGGCAGGCACTCAGCGCCATCGAGGCGGCGTCGTATCCGGCCGCCGAGGGAGCCCGAGAGCATCTTCGGGTGGCTTGCGCATTACCCTGACCATTTCTGGCTGCTGCCATTCTACGCGAAATTCGGCTTCGTTGATGAAGGCGTCTCTGCGTCCGTGCACGGCAACGCCCTTTGGCACCAGATGCGACTCACGCTGCATGAATGAGGCGGGCAGCAAATCATCTGTACGAAAATGAGCCGAAGGCAGAAATGCTTTCGACTCATTTTTAAATCCGTATGATATTGTCCGCAGCTCAGAGCCCTTTGAACGCCAGGAGCTGCATGGCTTCCGACTCGGAGAGGTAGCCGCGGTCGAGCAGGTCGGCGCTCATCGCGCGGATGGCGAGCTCTTCTTCGCTGAGGCCTTCCGCCGCATCGTTCTGCGTGTCGGCGGCAGCGGCCTGATAGCGGCTCGCGAGCGCGCTCTCCACTTCATCGTGGAGTTCCGCAGGCAGGAACCAGTCATCGACGGCATTGGAGAGGTACTGAGAGACATTCTGAGAAAAATCCATATCGGTATGCGCCGCGTCAAACATTCGGCTGCGGCGCAACCTCCTTTCGTTCGTGCACAAGGTAAAACATGCGATGCATGAGGAGAAGAACCATGCATCTTGGTTATCGGTATTTTAGCACGAACCCAAGAGGATGTCTACCATAAAATCTGCATGACCAGCATGCCTGAAAGCAATCGTTTTCGAAACAGGCACGGATGGTCTTCCTTTGAATTGAAAAAAGCGGGCCTCCGTCGTGGAGACCCGCTCTTTTCCGTGCGGAAAGCTCAAGCCTGTGCCGTTGCGCCGACGCAGTCGTTGAGGCCTGCGATGAGGGCGTCAACGTCGATGCCGTGCGCGAGCGCGCCCTGCTCGATGTTCTCGAAATGCGCAGCAGCGCAGCCGAGGCAGCCCATGCCGGCGTTCATGAAGACTTCGGCCGTGTCCGGATATTTCTGGACGACTTCGAGGATGCTCATATCTTTCGTGATTGCCATAGTGAAAAACCTCCTGACAAAACCTGCGAAAAATCTACGGATGGCGGCAGTGCCACACACCCCCACGGGGTATTTTCGCCCCGTCTGTATCAGCATTATATCATAGTTCGCGTACGTTTTCACCATTAAAGTTCCAAAAAATGAAAACTCATGATTTTCTTGAGTGCGGGGGTAGTTTTTTCTCACAGGCCGCGTTAGAATAGAGGTCAATGAAAGTTTTTTCAAGAGTTTTGGAGGCGGTATCTTGGGACTCATCGCGTGGGAAGGGTTCGGCATCCCCATCTATACGTATGGGCTCGTGGTGTTTGCGGCCGTCGTGCTCGGCGCGGCGTGCGCGTGGGTGACGCTCCGGCTGCGCGGCGAGCGCACGGCGCCGCTTTTGGACCTCCTCGTCTACGGATTGCCTGTTGCGCTCGTCTTCGCGCGGCTCGGCTTCGTGCTGCACAACGCTTCGCAGTATTCGAGCCAGATTTCTGAAATCTTCTGCGTCTGGCATGGCGGGCTGTCTTTTTACGGCGGGATGCTCGGATTCTTCCTGACGGTGCTCGGCTACAGCCTCGTGCATGGCGTGAGCGCGTGGCACTGGCTTGATTTGCTCGTGCCCGCGTTCATCCTCGCCATCGTCGTCTATGAGCTCGGCATCTTCGGCATGCAGCTGACGATGGGCACGCCGTTCCCGCAGGACGTGCCGAACGACCATACGCTGATGGAGTATGTCGAGTACCGCTACCGGCCGATGGGCTTTGAAAACATGCTGTATTTCCGGCCCATCGCGCTCTACCAGGCGGGCTTGCAGCTTCTGGCCTTCGTCATCGTCTCGCTCACCGCGTTCATCGATGCGCACACGGGGCGGCGCTTCCGGCCGGGCTGCCTGTTCCTCTTCGGCCTCGGCCTTGTCGCGGCCATCCGCTTCGGATGCGGGTTCTTTTACCTGAACTCGCATCCCGAGACCGTGCTGCCGCTCGGGAGGCTGCTGTCGGGCGGAGCCGTGCTGTTGGCCATCGTGCTGTTCGTGATGCGGTGGCGTTCGCGCCCGCGGTATTTTTAGCCTCCCTCCAGAGGGAGGGGGACCGCGAAGCGGTGGTGGGAGTGTCGGAGGTAGGTCCTGACAATCAATTCGATGGTATCTGCGAAGGTACGTCTTCGCAGATGCTATCTTGCAAATTGTTTTGCTCTACCTTCGACACTCCTTTAGTCACCCTTTGGGTGACAGCTCCCTCTGAGAGGGAGCCTGGTATATCCGTATCGTTTGTCATTCAATGGATACAATCGAGCAATCTGTTGGTTCTCTGTTTTAGGAGGTTGCCCTGTGTTTTCTCTTTCTTCCCGTCATACCGACCGCCCGCGCTGGGCGCGGCGCATCGTGCTGCTCGTCCTGCTGCTCGCCATCCCGTTCCTGCTCGCCAGCCCGAAACCGATGACGGCGAGCATGGTCGCGGACAGCGAGAACGGCACGAAGGTGCTGATTCTGAACTACCACAAGATTGACGATACCTTCATCGCGCTCGCCGTGCGGCCGGAAGATTTCGATGCGCAGATGAAGTATCTCTCGGAGCACGGCTACCACACCATCACGCCCGACGAGCTCTACGACAGCCTCGCGGGCAACGCCGAGCTCCCCGAGAACCCCGTGCTCATCACGTTTGACGACGGCTACGAGGACAACTACAAGAACGCATACCCCATCCTCAAGAAGTACGATTTCAAGGCGACGATTTTCGTCATCTCGAGCTTCCTCGGCGTCTACCCGAACTACATCACCTGGGACCAGGCGCGCGAAATGGATGCGGACAACATCTCCATCCAGTCGCACACCGTCGATCACAAGTCCATGACCGACCTCTCGGATGACGAGCTCCGCACCGAGCTCGTGGATTCGAAAAAGAAAATCGAGAAAGAGCTCGGCCACCAGATCGACTACATGGCCTACCCGACCGGCACGTACAACCTGCATATCGCAAAGCTCGTGCAGGAGGCCGGCTACAAGGCGGCGTTCACCATCAAGTACGGCAACGTCGACAAGGCCAGCAACATCTACGCGCTCGAACGCGTTCCGGTCTTCCACACGGAGGACACGAACAAGTCGTTCCTCGAACGCATCCGCTACACGCCGATTTTCGAACGGTTCGGCTGGATCAAGAGCTGAGAATATGGAAAGATACAAGAAGGTCTCATGCACATGGTAGGGCATGAGACCTTCTTGCCGTATGAAAGTGGATGGGGTTACGCGTGGCAGGTATGCGCGCCGTGATGGTGATCGCAGGTCGCGGCGTCATTCTTGGCGAGCGTGCCAGCGAGCAGGGCGTTCACGGCGTCATCGGCAGCGCCGGTGCAGCCAGCATAGATGTCGATGCCGGCTTCGGCGAGCGCGTTCTTCGCGCCCATGCCCATGCCGCCGCAGAGCAGCGTATCAACGCCCCAGCCTTTTAAGAGGCCCGCGAGGGCGCCGTGGCCCTGGCCTTCCGTGTCTTTGACTTCCGAGGCTTTGATGGCGCCTTTTTCGATGTCGTAGACTTTGAAGGCCTGCGTCTTGCCGAAATGCTGGAAAATCTGCCCGTCCGGGCTGTACGTGACCGCGAGTTTCATGGTGTGTTCGCTCCTTTTCTGCGTGAGAATCCGAGGACATCCGTGGCGCAGGCGCGCAGCGCAGCAGCAGTCCGGGCGTGGGGCCTCGCAGGTCTCGTAGCTGCCGCCCTGGATTTCGAGCGGCAGGCCGCAGACGAGGGCGCGCGCGAGCTTCTGCCGGGCGCTCGCATAGACCGCCTGCACCGTCGTGCGCGCGACATCCATCGAGGCGGCGCAGGCCGCCTGGTCCGCGCCTTCGTAGTCGATGAGGCGCAGACACTCGTATTCGTCGAGCGTCATCACGACGGGGGCGTGCGCGGAGGCGTCCGCAGTATCTGCGGGCACGAACGAGGTGCAGGGCGGCATCATGCAGATGCGCCGGGGCTTTGCGGGTCTTGCCATAGAAGCGTCCTTTCATCAACGATAAACGACATATGTCATAAATAAAATATAGCGCAATAACTGGCATATGTCAAGAAAACGTTGCAGCTTTCAGATGCGCTGCATCAGTCGATGGTGAAATGTCTTGCCTCTTCGTTCTGTTTCTGGATGATGCTGCTGAGGTCTGAAAGGCGTTTGTTGCAGTCGGAAACGTTCGTCGAGACTTCGTTCAGGCTGGCGGCCGTTTCTTCCGAAGAAGCCGCCGATGTTTCGACGACGGCGACGGCTTTTGCCGTATCTTCGGAAATCGTCGTGAGCGATGTGATGGATGCTTTCGCCTGTGCCGCGTCATCCGTCATGACGGATACCTTCCTTGTTCGTCAGGACGACATGCTGTGCAGGCCGACGAGCGATGCTGCGGAAAGGATGACAGCCTCCGCAAGCACCAATGCGATGGTCACAAGCAGCAGTTTCCGGAGCAGGCCTCCGCCTTTTCTTTCCCATGTTTTTTCGATTCCCATAACAGCCTCCCACAAAAAGATGTTTTTGTGCAACAACGGTTCTTTTCGTGTATAATTTTAGGAACAAATCGAATCCGCCTGCAGAAAGGAGCAGAATGATGAACCTATCCCACTGCCGCCAGCTCTTCCAAGGCTTGGCGCTCAGCATGATTCTGGCGGCCGCGCCTCTGGCTGCGTCTGCGCATGGAAACATCTGGGAGGACGAAAGCGCCCCCGTGACGTCGTATCAGCGCATCGTCCTGTACCCCGTCCGTGACATGAAGTCCGAGGGACTCCTTCCCAGCGCGTATCCGGAGTGGAACGACGAGCTCGTGCGCCGTCTCGGAAAGCGCATCAAGCACACGGAGTTCCTCTGGTTCCAAGGACAAAGCGACACGAAGACGGACAAAAAAGGCGAAATCGCAGCTGGCACGCCGACGTACCAGACGCTCTTGCAGACGTTCCCGAGTGAGGACGCGCGGGCGCAGGCCGTCTATGCGGCCACGGGCGCTGACGGCTACCTCCTGCCGCGTCTCCGCTTTCAGAAAGAGCGCACCGATGTCTCGCCCGCTACGTGGACGAATGTGACCGTCGAGAGCTATTACAACGTCGATAACGGCCCGCGCGGCAGTGAATGGCGGCGCAACTGGCGCATCTGGCCGATGATGCACTTCATCCCCGAGATGCGGCGCACGCTCCGGATGATCGATTGCGACTTCACGCTGTACGACGCCCGCACGCACAAGAAAGCCATGACGCTCTTTGACTCCTACCGCTGCTATGGCGCCGATTCTGCCCATGCCTACGAGGTCATCACGAAAAATTTTGCTGGCGACTGGAGCCGTCTGAATGGCAAAAAGCGCAAGAGTGTCCCGGATGGCGCGCCGATGCTCCACCTCGAAGACCTCGTGCTCCCGAAGAAAGCTGCACAGGATTCCTACGCCGCTGATACCATCGCATATGCTTTCCGGGACGAAGCCGACAGTTCGATGAAACATGTAAAGATTGACGCCCGTCCGGATGGAGGCCGCTACGTGGCTGGCGGCACAATCCACACGTACGAGCAAGGCGAGCGATGGAACCCGCCCTCCGTTTCTACGACGATGAAAATCAATCATATCGAGACGTTCACATGGCGTGACGACAAGGGGGGCGCGCACACCGGCACGCGCACGTATTATGTGACCGACATCCAGGACATTCCTGGCGGGTACGACTTCTTCTATCATGTCAACGCTACGCTCTACCTCAAAGACCGACAGACGGGCGCAGTCATCTTCTCGAAGACATATGACCGCGAAGATTCGGAACGCTATGCCAACGCGCTGCACGCGATGTTCGGTGATTTCTACCGTGAGGCGGACAAGCGGATTGGGAAGATGGATGCGCGGACGGTGGAGCTGCTCAAATAAAAGAGGCTCTGAGCGCTGCACATCTGCCGCGGCAACTTCCGCTCGACGTGGTTCTCTTCCGGCGGCTATGAGCCCGTGGCCGAGACGCTGTTCGGCGGCTGCCACGTGGACGGCTTCTTCCTCGAATACGATTCCGAGCGCGCTGGCGGGGTCGAGCCGCTGCGTTTCATCCAGAATCAGCAGGTCGTACTCGGTCTCGTGACGTCAAAAGCGCCGGAGCTTGAGAATGAGGAAGACGTCATCGCCCGCATCCGCGAAGCGGCGAAATACGTGCCGCTCGACCATCTCTGCCTCAGCCCGCAGTGCGGTTTTTCCTCCACGGAGGAAGGCAATCTCCTCACGGAAGAAGACCAGTGGGCGAAGCTCCGCCTCATCCGCCGCATCGCCGAGCGCGTCTGGGAAGACGCCTGAACCTGAAAATTTTTCATGCATCCTTGATTTTCAGCCCGTATCTCCAGCTCGGACATGGCTTTTGACAGGCTCGGCTGTGCGAGGAAAAGCTCCTGCGCCGCCAGATTGATCGAGCCCGTCTGCACGATCTTGATGAGATAGCGGAGTTGTTGCAACGTCATGAGGATGTGTCTCCTTCATTCATGGAATCGATTGGGTTCATCATACGCCCGCCCGTTGTTTCCTGCAAGAAGAAGTCTCGATGTTTTGTGTCCTGCGGCACTGTTTCTGTTTGCCGAGGAAAAGTGTCGTATCGGTAAACCATAGATTGACGGCAGCAGGAAAACCATGAGGCATGACGAATCAGAGAAATAAGCTGGATGATACTGCGATTTCAGGAGGTGATGCTTCATGGGATTCCAGATTCTTGTCGATGCCGATGCTTGTCCCGTCGTGCCGGAGATCGAGCACGTCGCGAAGAAATACGGCGTTTCCCTCCAGCTGTTCTGTGACACGAACCATGTCCTTTCTTCCGAGGTCGGGGACGTCCATGTCATCGGGGCGGGAGCGGATGCCGTAGATATTGCCGTCGCGAATGCATGCAAAAAAGGCGACGTCGTTGTCACACAGGACTACGGCGTCGCCGCGATGGTGCTCGGAAAGGGCGCGCATGCCGTTCATCAGAACGGCTGGCAGTACACGGCCGAAAATATCGACCGCTTGCTCCAGGAACGATATGTTGTCAAGAAAGCGCGCCGTTCTTCGAAAAAGACGCATCTCAAAGGCCCGCGCAAGCGGACGGCAGAGAACGACGAACGGTTTGCAGAAAAATTTGAGTGGCTGGTCCGTTCGTTGGTGGAAACCTGCAAATGATGGGGGAATCTTCATGGCAATCGAAAAGGTCAAAGCTTATTTTGAAAATCTTGGAGAAGCTGCGCGTATTCTGACCTTCGCGGAATCGACGGCGACGGTGGAATTCGCGGCAGAAGTACTCGGCGTTTCATCGGGGCATATTGCAAAGACGCTCTCTTTCCTGGTGGATGGAAAGCCGCTCCTCGTCGTGCTCGCGGGAGATGCTCGGATGGACAATCACAAGTTCAAGACGGCGTTTGGGAAGAAGGGGCGGATGATTCCTGCTGATGACGTGGAAGCGCTGGTCGGCCACGCGCCAGGCGGCGTCTGCCCTTTCGCCATAAAAGATGGCGTTCCCGTCTACCTTGACACTTCGCTTCATGCCTACGAAACCGTCTATCCAGCGGCAGGCGATGATCACAGCGCCATCCGCATGACGCCCGAAGAGCTTTTCCGCTTTGCCCACGCTGCCGGATGGGTGGACATCCATAAGGAGGGATGAGCGGCATGGGCGTACATGATAGAATCATTGTATCGAAAGGGCGTGATTTTTATGATGAAGATGTTTCGTGGCAAACAGCTGGCACTCGTTCTGACCTTTGTTCTGCTCATCGCTTTTTCTGCCACGGCAGGCGCTGCATCGAAAATCAATGAAGACGGCTATTACAAGGGCATCCGCCTGGCAGGCAGAGTCCGCATTGTCGAGTCGTTTGCGGACATCAAAGTGCAGGTCGTGAATTCCTTTCCCGACCTGCGCGTCAAAGTCGTGAGCTCGTTCCCAGATGACGTTGGCGAGTGGCAATTTGTTGACTACGGGGAAGATTTCACCGTACAGTTTGTCGAGAGCTTCCCGGACATCAAGATTCAATACGTTGAGTCGTTTCCAGGTGTCGAATAGCGCCAGCCGTCAGAAGCGATCGGATAGGCTTCTTTCGCCAGTGCGAGGAGCGCCAGCCCGGCATCTTCCGTCACGACGATGTCTCCCTTGTGGCAGAGCGCGATGATGGCTGCGTCGGCGGCATGCTGGCCGCACGGGACGCAGACAATGTCGCTGTAGCTCGATTCCATAGCGCGGCTGTCATCGCAGCAGAGGACGACGGGCACGCCATAGCGTTCGCAGATGGTTTCGACGGACGGGATGACGGGGCAGGCATCGGCATCGACAAGGACTTTGCGCAGCTTGCGGAGACTGCCATGCCGAGGCGGTGCCGCTGCGATGGGAGCTTGCACGGCGAAAGCATTCTCTGCCGGCTCCGTCGAATTTTCTTGCTGCTTCTGGTACGCTTTCAAGAACTCCTTCAGCCCCGACTCCGTGACCTCCCAGCCTCGTTTCACCGCATAGTTCTTCGCGGCCTCCGCTCGTTGGATGACGAGGTGGAAGATGTCTTCATAACCGCATGACCATCATCTGCCTTTCGTCTGCTCGTTTTGCCGCTGTTCTTTCCTATCGTCGCAACTTTTCACTTTCATCGTCATGGTTATATTTTAATGGTTTGCGATCTGTATGACAACAAGCGGGGGCCAGCACCCAAATGGATGCCAGCCCCCGTTTGCTTGGTCTGTCTGGTTCCGTGCGAGATGCACAGACCGTATTGTGCAGTCGCGATCAGGCAGCGCCATGGATCGCGATCGTGTGGTTCGTTTCTTCTGCCTTTTCGGATTTCGGCAGATGGACGGAGAGAATGCCGTCCTTGTAATCGGCGGTCGCCTTCGCCTCGTCGATGTTGTCGATGAAGAACGAACGGCTCATGCTGCTCGTGCCGCGCTCGCGGCGGACGTAGTTGCCCTTGTCGTCCTTCTCATCCTTCGACTGCTCGTTCTTCGTGGCGATCGTGAGGTAGTTGTTCTCGTAGGTCAGGGAAATGTCTTCCTTCTTCAGCCCCGGCAGCTCCGCCGTGAGGTCGTAGCTCTCGCCGTTGTCTTTGACATCGACCTTGAAGTCGGGCATATGGAAGCTCTGTAGGAACGGTTCGTCAAAGACATTCATCAGGCGATCGAACACGTTTTCGCCGTTCGAGAGTTCACTCTTCGATACAAATGGAACCAAACCAAACATGATCAAAATCCCCTTTCAATGTCTCGCCGGCGACCGTGCGCCGGTTGGTATCTGTTGGTAGTGTCAAGCGGAACATGTGCTTGGAATCCAGGCACCTGCTCGGTGTCCCGGTTCCTTGTCCCTTTCCTTCTTGACATCTATAGAATAGCACTTAAAAGTCAAAAAGTCAATAGGTCAAATAAAAGTTTTGATATTTTGTGACATCATCACGGTTTCGCCGCATTTTTCTTGCTATGATGAAGCCAGAAATCGAAAGGACGGTTGAGGAACATGAAAGACATTTTGCGGAACATCCCGAAAGCGGAAGTCTTGCAGCTTGGAAATCTCGTTGCGTATGCGGATGGGCAGGTCGTGAGCAAGACGCTCGTGCAGAACGATGGCGTCGGCATCACGCTCTTCGCTTTTGCGAAGGACGAAGGAATCAGCACGCATGAATCGAAGGGCGATGCGATGGTGGTCGCGCTCGATGGCAAAGGACGCATCACGATCGACGGCAAGGACTACGAACTTTCTGCCGGGGATTCCATCGTCATGCCGGCGAATCACCCGCACGCCGTTTATGGCATCGAGCCGTTCAAGATGATGCTCGTCGTGGCGTTCCCGGAGATGGATGCAAAAGCGTGAATGGTTGACGGAAAAAGTTGAAAAACATTCTCAATATGATATACTACAGTTATTGAGAAAAATTTTCATTTAAGGAGACGATTCCATGAAAAAAGATCAGAAAATTGTGCAGGTCATCGGACGCGAGATTATCGATTCGCGCGGCAATCCGACGGTGGAAGCGGAAGTGGCGTTGGCGTGCGGCGCGGTCGGACGCGCCGCAGCGCCGTCCGGGGCGTCGACGGGCGAGTTCGAGGCACATGAGCTTCGTGATGGCGATCCGAAGAAATACGGCGGCAAGGGTGTCTCGAAAGCGGTCGCGAACGTGAATGACCGCATCGCCCCGGCGCTGGTCGGGAAGGATGCTTCCGACATTTACGAGGTCGATCGGACGATGCTCGCGCTTGACGGCACGGAAAATAAGAAGAAGCTCGGTGCGAACGCCATCCTCGCGGTCTCACTGGCCTCGGCCAAGGCGGCCGCGGCGGCCGAGGGGATTCCGCTTTACCGCTTCCTCGGCGGCGCGGCGGGCAGGCATCTCCCCGTGCCGATGATGAACATCTTGAACGGCGGCGCACATGCGACGAACTCGGTCGATACGCAGGAGTTCATGATCATGCCGGTCGGCGCGCCGACGTTCCGCGAAGGGCTGCGCATGGCGACGGAAGTCTATCATGCGCTGCAAGAGCTCTTGAAAAAAGAGGGAGAGACGACGTCCGTCGGTGACGAGGGCGGTTTTGCGCCGAATCTCAAGAGCGACGAGGACACGATCGAGCATATCCTCGCAGCCATCCGCTCAGCGGGCTACGAGCCGGGCAAAGATTTCGTGCTCGCCATCGATGCGGCGGCCTCGGAATGGAAGAGCCCGAAGGGCAAGGGCTTTTACCAGCAGCCGAAATCCGGCAAGACGTTCACGTCGGACGAGCTCATCGCGCATTGGAAGAGCCTCATCGAGAAATATCCTGTCTACTCGATTGAGGACGGCCTCGATGAAGAGGACTGGGACGGCTGGAAGAAGTTGACGGCGGAGCTCGGCAGCCGCGTGCAGCTCGTCGGCGACGATCTCTTCGTCACGAACACGAAGCGCCTCGCGAAAGGCATCGAGCTCGGCTGCGGCAACAGCATCCTCATCAAGCTGAACCAGATCGGCTCGCTCTCGGAAACGCTCGCGGCCATCCAGATGGCGCATCATGCAGGCTATACGGCCATCGTCTCGCACCGTTCCGGCGAGACGGAGGACACGACGATCGCCGACCTCGCCGTTGCGCTGAACAGCGATCAGATCAAGACTGGCGCGCCCGGCCGCAGCGAGCGCGTCGCGAAATACAACCAGCTGCTCCGCATCGAGGAACAGCTCGGCGCTGCTGCCATCTACCCGGGGAAAGGCGCGTTCCTGTTCCAGAAATGAGCAGCGGATGCCTTCGTAAAGCTCTCCTACTAAATACACAGCAAGACGGCCTCGTGCACTTCATGTACGAGGCCGTTTTGTCGTTGCTTTTCGTCAGTTGTCTTTCTTTGCGCAGAACGTCGCGAACCGCTTCCCGTACGTCTGGAACAGCTCGCGGAAATCGGCGATGTTGCCGCTCAATCCGACCGGGCCGAAGTGGATGAACGGCGTGCCGAACGAGCCGCCGCCGGAATAGACCGCCATGCCGCAGCAGAGCTCGAACGCCAAGAGCTCTTGGATCGTCGCCTCGCCGCCGCCGTGGATGTACTGCTCCGTCGCAAACGCGCCGCCGAGCTTGCCTGCGAGGCCGAGCCCTTTCGCGTGGTTTTCGAGCCATGCTTTCATCGTGCCGGGGAGCGAAGCGAAATACGTCGGTGCACCGATCAGCACGCCGTCCGCTTCGCGGACGGATGCCAGGTCGACGTCTGGGATGGTAAAGCAGCGGGCTTCCGTGTCAGCGACCGTTTGCATCCCTTCGGCGATCCACTCTGCTGCTTGCTTCGTCGTTCCCGTCTTGGAATCATAGATGATGGCAAAATGTTTCATGAAATCGAACCCTCCTGTTTTTGCGGATGACGTTCCAGCCACGCCTTGGCGTACGTGCACGTCGCCGTGGCTTTTCCGCCGCGCCGGTGAATCTCGTCCACGGTCTTTGCGACGAGCTTCGAGGCAATCCCCTGCCCGCGCAGCTCTGGCAGGACAACCGTGTGGTAGATGTCGAAGACGCCGGGCGCGGTCTCGCGGAAATCGGCATTTGCCAAGAGTTTTCCCTGCTCGCCGAGCAGGAAGACGTGTTCCTCGTTCACTTGAAATTCCAACAGCCTCATCTCCATTTCGTTCGTGGAATCATTTGATTTCATCATACAATCATCGTCAATGCTCTGCAAGTAATCATCCTCTAGTTCTTGTTGTTCTTGGCGTTTGAGCGCTTCATTCCCATCTGCGTCAAACCGTACCTCGTGCTCGATCTCTTTCTCGTGCAGGAGCTCCCGCAGCCCCGGCAGGGCGTCGAATGGCTGGAAGATTTTTGCGCGGCTCCACGGTCTCTTTGTCGCCATAGGCTTTGTGACCTCCAATCTGTTCATTGCGCTGACGGCGCGTCGCGGCTTCGAGGAGGTCGGTCGCGCGTAGCAGCGAGTTTTTTCCGAATCGCTGGTGCAGGTAGAGCGTCGCTTGCTGACGTGCGCGTTCTTTCATCTCCGCTTCTGGCGGTGTAAAGAGCGAGAGTTCCTGCTCGGCCTCCGGCTCGACATGATTCGCACAGAGCAAGATGCGGCGGATCGGGTGGCCAGTCAAGACGATGCGCGTGTAGAGCTCCAAGAGGGCGGTCGTGATCTTCGAGCTCGCGTTCGTTGTGTCGATGCGGACGGTGCCGGAGGCTGGTGGAATGCAAAAATCGGGACGCGAGCTGTAGACGATGCACATGGTAACGGACGACGCGACGACGTGACGCGATGTGAGGCGTAATGCGAGCTGGTCTGCCATCTCGACAAGCACGACGCGCGCCTCCGTATAGCTGTAGTCGCGTAGGAGCACTTGCCCCTCGGAAACGGATTGCGTCTCTGGTCGATACGCATGAATCTCGGCGATCGTTGTCGGTTCGCGTCCCCAGGCGTGATCATACAGGAGATAGCCGTCGATGCCGAACGCTTTGCGGATGGCTTTGTACGGCGCGTGAGCGACATCGCCCATCGTAAAGAGGCCCATGCGCTGAAGCCGTCGCTCGATGCCGTGGCCGATGCGCCAGAAATCCGTGAGCGGCGTATGCTGCCAGAGTGTCCGGCGAAACGTTTCTTCATCGAGACGGCCGATGCGGTCGGGGGCGTGCTTCGCCGTGATGTCGAGTGCGATTTTCGCAAGATACAGATTCGTCCCGATGCCGCAAGATGCTGGCAGCCCGAGACGCTGCTCAATTTCGCAGAGCAGGAATCTCGCCATTTCGTGCGGCGTCTTGTGGTAGAGCTGCGTGTAGCCCGTGATGTCGATGAAGGCTTCATCGACGGAGTAAACGAAAATATCGTTCTTGCAAAAGTAGTCGAGATAGATGCTGTAGATTTCGGCGGCGTAGTTGAGATACAGCTGCATCCGTGGTGTCGCCATGATGTAGCGGAAGCGTGAAGGAATCTCGAAGACGCGGCAGCGGTTGCGCACGCCCTTCGCCTTGAGCGACGGCGATACAGCGAGGCAGATCGTCCCGCGCCCGCGCGCGGCATCCGCGACCACGAGATCAGTCGTCATCGGATCGAGCCCGCGCATCACACACTCGCAGCTTGCATAAAAGGACTTCAGGTCGATGATGAGATAGCTCTTGTTTTTCATTCGATGCACCTGCCGTTCGCTATCTTGCATTACTTGCTATTTATTTTATCACTACTTTATCAAATATACAATTTTATTCTTTTTTGTAGAAAAAACATCGCTTCATAAGTTTGTTTAATGAAAGAAAGAGCGCATCGAATCACTTGATTTTTCGATGCGCTTTGTGGTGTCACGTACATAGAACGACAAATTTCGAAAAAATTGTCGTTTTATGTCAAAGATTCCATTCATCATCTAAAGAGGCTTGCGAATGATTTGAGGTGAAGATATAATAAAACAAAAAATATTATTTTCTATTTTATTACAATGGAGGGATAGCGATGCTTTATGACGATTTGCAGAAAAATTATGCTCTCAATGAACCCATCCTGATTTCGGAAATCAAACTGGATGGCGTTTCGATGAATAATATCCGGCAGCAGGTGAAGCGGCTGGTAGACAGTGGAAAGTTGAAACGCTTTGACACCGGGATTTACTATCTTCCTGCGCCGAGCCTGTTCAAGTCTGGGACGGCTCCATCGATCGTGAAAGTCATTGACTGCAAATATCTACGGGAAGGGCAAGCATGCTGTGGCTATCTGACCGGGGTGGCATTCGCCAACCAGATCGGTATGACGACCCAGGTGCCCATGACGTATGAGGTTGTCACAAACAAAGCGAAAACGGAATACAAGAAAACGAAGCTCGGGCGCACGAATATCATTTTGCGCAAGCCGCGGACTGCGGTTAATGCTGCCAACGCCAAGGCATTGCAACTCTTGGATTTCTTGAAGGAGATTGACTTGCTGGCAGAAGTCACGGGAGCAGAACTTTCGCAGAAAATTCGAGCATATATGCGTCGGAGCGGCGTATTGTTCGAGGATTTGCAGCCGTATCTTCCTCTGTATCCAGATAAGATTTTCCGCAATATGTATGAAACGGGGTTGCTCTATGGAATATCTGCATAAAGATCGCGTCTTGTTCCAGCAGGTCGTGGATCAGGCGCAACAACTGACAGGGCTGGTGCCGGAAGTTATCGAGAAAGACTACTACGTGACTGTCATCCTGCGGGAACTGGCAGCCCGCTTGCCGTTTGTCGTTTTCAAGGGCGGAACGTCCCTGTCCAAATGATATCAGGTCATCGCACGGTATTCCGAGGACATCGACATCACGATTGACACAAAAATTTCCCAAGGGCAGAAAAAGGCTCTGAAGGAAAATTTGGAAGAGCTGGCGGAAGAACTCGGGCTGTCCATTCCGAATCTGTCGGAGACGCGCAGCCGACGAAGCTACAACAAATATGTCATCCAATATGAACCGCTGTACTTGCCGGCGGATGCGGCCATCCAGTCAGGCGTCCTGCTAGAGACCTCCTTCGCGGAAATCTCTTTTCCTGTGGTGACGATGGATGTCCATAGGGAACGGACGCTTTGCGACCTCTTGCGCCCGCGTAACCATACGGACATCCAGATCGTCGCAACAGCATTCAAGCAGTCGGAGAAAAACATTCCAGCTCAGTTGGTTTTGCAAAATTATCTGCTGGAGCGATTTTTGGAGCGTGTCTCCGTTGGACAACAAGCAGAGCGGGCACGTGATCGAAGAGCTGCGGGAGAACATTCGGTCGGGGAGTAGGATGTCGCGCTAATCTCTGCCGGCTTCTCCATCTTTGTCATCGCAGCCGATGGCAGCGAGGCGAATTGTTTTTAGGAGATTGAAATACAATGCCTTATATCGATCGCGACTTAAAAAATAGAATCCTTCAATTTTCCAAGGAATATGTCTGCCTCCTTGTATCTGGGCCGCGTCAGGTTGGTAAGACGACGCTCCTTCGTCATCTTGATCCAAAGCGCGCATATGTGACGTTGGATGATTTGGAGGAACGTCGATTGGCACGGACGGAGCCATCGACGTTTTTGAGCTTGCATCCGGCACCGGTACTAATCGATGAAGTCCAGTACGCGCCAGAGCTGTTTTCGTATTTGAAAATTGCCGTAGATAACGGTGCAGAGCCAGGTGCATATTGGCTGACGGGATCACAAGCATTTCATTTGATGGAGCTCGCGCAGGAATCCCTTGCGGAGCGCACGGCGCTCTTGCATTTGCCGTCGCTGTCACAGCATGAAATCTATGGCAGCGGAGACACTGTGCTTTTTTCCACAGAGTTAGCGGACTTGCGTCGTCGGGAGCCATGCGGAACGCCCACAGACCTGTCCGGCATTTATGAGCGCATCTGGCGCGGAAGCATGCCGGGATTCGTGAGTGGAAAGTTTTCGGATCGTGAGATGTTCTACAGCAGCTATGTGTCTACCTATATCGACCGTGATGTCAGCGAGATGATGAATCGCGTGGACAAGCTTCGTTTTCACGACTTTATTCGAGCAGGAGGGCGATCATCTGGAGATCAACGCGGAGAACGGCTTTGTCCTGCTCGGTGATATCGTCATCTCAATGGAAATGGCGGTCAAGCAGGCGAAGATGTACTTCTTCGACACCGGCCTCGTCGCGTATCTGACGGCGTATCTCACGCCAGAAATTTTAGCGAAAGGCGCTTTGAGCGGCGCCATCTTGGAAAATTATGTCGTTTCCGAGATACGGAAGACATTTTACAATACTGGAAGGACGGGAAATCTCTGGTATTACCGTGACAAGGATCAAAACGAAGTCGATATGCTCATCGAGCAGAACGGACACATCTATCCAATCGAAATCAAACGCACATCCAATCCTGGGAGCGAGCTCGTCAAAGCATTCGAGATTTTAGATAAAGGACCGCTTCCGAGAGGGAATGGAGCCATCATCTGCACGCGAGAAAAATTGACAGCTGTTGATGCCCAAAATTTTGTTGTTCCCGTCTGGATGATTTAATCCATCATCGTCAAAACTTAGCATCATTGATGACGATAGCTGCATTGCAATATAGTCGTGAAAAAGGGGAAGTCGGCGGCCTTCAGCGATGAAACGTGTTATGCTCTGGAAGCCGTTTCAGCAAAGCTCTGCCCAGAAAGATTCCGAGGCAACCCGTGACGATCTGCGGCCAACTCATCATGAAAGTGAGCACGTTGGCCATCGGTGCTGGCAGGTCGAGCATCCGAAGAACCAGCTGCGTGCCAGTGAAAAGAACAGCAGCTTTGAGGAACGGTGCAAAGAAAGCGCGGCGGCGAGGGCCGAGCGCGAAGACGGCGAGTGTGAAAAACGCGTTTCCAGCTGCTACGACAGGAATCATCGGAGCGACGGGAAGCTGCCCTTGAAAGAAGGCCCCGATGGGCAGCAACACGCCGATGATGGCCGCCCACCGTGTGCGCGTCCGCCAGATGGCGAGCGCCATGACCATGTTGAGCAAGCTGCCAATCAGGAACATATTGACAGGGCCCGGTATCATCGGCATCAAAAGGCGGAAGCTCTGGAGCAGAAACGCAAGGGCAAGAAACATCGCGAGCTCGCTTCCTTGTTTTCGTTCCATCTGCATGAAACATCCCTGCCTTTCATTTTCTCGTTTTATCGCTGTTCTTTCTCTGCGGCGCAGGGGTTGCGGTTCGACTGTTTCCAGAACGCGCAGTAGTTTTTCGTGACGGGCTGGCCGTCCTGCAGGTATTCGATCTGTCGGAACAACATCTGTATCGCCCTTTCCAGTATAATCGATTAGCGAAAATAATCAATCCGGGAAGCAAAGCGAATTGATGGCAGGCTTTTCCTGCGGTATGATACTATTAAAAATGATGAAGCTGCCGACAAGGAGCTCTTGGCCCTCGATTTCCTCCAGCCGTCGCGCATCCGCAACACGCTCCATGCCTATCAGCTCGCAAAGCGTTGCAACGAGAAGCGCACGATGTATGAGGCCATCCGCTGGGGCGAGCACGCGCAGTTCATCACGGGCTCGACATTCCTCGTCGATGGCGGCGCGGACGTTTCTGTCGCAGAATGATCTGACGGGTAAGAAGGTCGTGTTCTTCCAGACGCACGGCGGCTGGCCAGCGCATTGCCTGAAGGATATGGAGAAGATGGCGGGCGGCGCAGACATCCTTTCCACATACGCCGTGCAGTTCGATTCCACGGGCGGAGATCATCTGGAAACCCCGCTGGCAGACATCGAACGGTGGATGCAAACGCTGAAATGAAGATGATTACAGCCCGAGCGGCTCGTCGATCAGGACGACTTCCATGTCCATGTGGTTCATCTTCTGCCAGTAGATGACCTGCGCGTTGCAGATGCGGCGCGGGTGGTAGCAGTCGTAGCAGTGATCCTGCTTGTGCGCGCAGGGCGTCTTGTAGCCGTGGCGCGCGGCGTTCTGCGGCGCGGCGACGTTGCGGGCTCGAAAGACCGCTTCTTCGAGCGTCGGGGCGATCTTGTTCGAGCCGATGACGAAATAGACTTTCTTGTGGCCGTAGAGCGAGCCCGCGACGCGATTGCCCGTGCCGTCGATGTTCACCATTTCGCCCGTCGCGGCGAGGCCGTTGACGGACGTCAGGAAAACGTCGGTCAGCAGGCACTGCCGCGCTGTCGAATAGAAGTCTTCGCCTTCGCGCGGATGCTCGGGGTCGCGCACGTCGTTGTGGCTCTTGAGCAGATCATAGATGCCAAGCGTGAGCAGCGTCATCGAATCGCCGAAGCCCACGGTCTGCCCGTCGATGGCAGCATCGAGGTAGGCGGCAGCCTCCTTGGCCGCCTTGAAGCAGGACACGTCGTATTCGCGCTTCTTGAGCGCAGCCGCGATGTTTGAAAAATCCATAGGACACCTCCGAATCTTCATCGTAGTTTTATTTTAATGGCTTGTGCCCGGAAATACAATAAGTTGAAACAGGCAGCTTGCAGACGGTTTTCATCATGAAAAAGAATTTTTATCTCGACGTTGTCATCTTCCTCGCCTGCCTCGTCTGCGTCGTCACGGGCATCCATCTCGACTTTCATCTCTTCTCGGGACGCGAGCAGAAGATGCTCTTCACGGAGATTCATCGCTGGAGCGGCTACATTTTCGCGGTCGGCCTGCTCGTGCATCTCCCGCACGGTGCGACGAGCCGTTGGATCAGCGCCTGCGCACGATACCATTCGTCGCTCTGCACCCAGCCGAGCGAACGGTTCAGGGCGAAATTTCCATGCAGCATGTAGACGAAGAGCTGCTCCGCCTCCCACTCGCTGACGTGATAGCGCTTCATGATCTGCGGGACGCGGCGCGGACGCTGGAAGTCGGCGAGCTTCTGGAGGATGTGGTGGGACAGGCTCTCATCGAGGAAGAGCACGCGGTATTTCGGGTTGCTGGCTGCGCGCTGGCAGGCGGGGAGCATGGCGTCGAGGTCGGCAGGCGTGGCGGCGGCTTCGGGCTTTTCAAGGAGCTCGCCTGTCCAGGGCTCCTGCGGCCGGTCGGCGAGTTCCGTGAGGCGCAGAGCATCATCGAGCAGTTCGCTGAGCACGCTTTCCGTGTTGTCATAATGCAGGTAGAACGTTGCGCGCGTGATTTCCGCCTGGCGGCAGAGCGCCGAAACCGTGACTTTTTCATACGGCGTATGCGCGAGGAGTTCCAGCAGTGCGTCCTTGATCATCTGCTTCGTCATCAACGTTCGGCGGTCGGTTTTTCGCTTCATTGTTTGCTCCGTTTCTATACAGATTTCCGCAATCTGTCAAGGAATGTCTCGTTTCCATGAAATATGGCCGAGACTTCTGAAATCATGTACAGTATAATGAGTCATATACAGAGTGTCAATCAGTGTTCCTGCTGGATGTTATCAGGGATGGAAAGGACGGAGCGAAATGGATTCCAAACGGATTGCCGTGCCGGATCGGAGTGCATGCGCGGCTTGCGGCAGCTGCATGGATGTCTGCCCGCGCAAGGCCATTTCGGTTTTTCGAGGGAGTTATGCCGTCGTCGATGACAGGCGGTGCGTCGGCTGCGGCATGTGCAGCCGCGTGTGCCCGGCGGGCGTGATCTTGATGGAGGTGCGGCCATGAAAAGCGTGCGGTCTGCAAAGCGCCACTGGTATCACTACCTCTGGCTGTATTCGCTGTTCTTCTTTGCAGCGGGCTTTTTCAATATCCTCTTTGCCTGGCTCGGCCTCGTGAGCTTCCTGCTGCCGCTCGTGTTCGCGTTCGGCTTCGGCACGAAGGGCTTCTGCAACCGCTACTGTGACCGCGGCCAGTTCCTGCGGATGTTCGGCGGCCAGCTCGGGCTCTCACGCGGGGGCTCGATGCCGGCCTGGATGAAGGGGAAGCCGTTCCGCTATGCGTTCATGGTGTTTTTCTTTGCGATGTTCGGGAATATCATCTACACGACCTGGCTCATCGCGCATGGCGCGGGAAGCCTTTCCGAGGTCGTCACGATTCTTTGGAGCGTGCGCGTTCCGTGGCAGTGGGCGTATGCAGGCGGCGTGGAGCCGTGGGTGGCTTCGTTCGCCTTTCAGCTCTACAGCCTCATGCTGACGTCGGAAATCATCGCGCTTGCCACGATGCTCTGGTTCCGTCCGCGCTCGTGGTGCGTCTATTGCCCGATGGGGACGCTGACGCAGCTCGTATGCAAGAGAAAAGCATCTTCGGAAGAAAAAATGCAGGAAGGAGATTTTGCAAAATGAAGAAAAAGTATATCGTTGTCGGCGGCGTGGCTGGAGGTGCGACGGCGGCAGCGCGTCTGCGCCGTCTCGATGAAGCGGCGGACATCGTGCTCATCGAGCGCGGCCGCCATGTGTCGTTTGCGAATTGCGGCCTGCCGTATTATGCTGGCGGCGTCATCAAGGAGCAGGACAGCCTGCTCGTGCAGACGCCGGAACGGTTGCGGGCGATGTTTGCGCTCGATGTGCGGACGGAGAGCGAAGTGACGGCCGTTGCACCGGATCGCCACGAGATTACCGTT
>ONJV01000007.1:0-1787 GCA_900318215.1 uncultured Veillonellaceae bacterium | reverse complement strand
GAAGGACGGAAAGACGGTGACGGAGCACTACGACAAGCTTCTGCTCGCGCCTGGCGCGCATCCGCTCGTCCCGCCGATTCCCGGCATCCAGCAGGAAGCCATCCATACCATCCGCACGGTGGAAGATGCCGAGGCTGTGAAGCAGGCGGCCGTCCGCCTCGGCAAGGGCGCGCAGGCCGTCGTCGTGGGCGGTGGTTTCATCGGCGTCGAGATGGCGGAAAACCTCGTGGAGCGCGGACTGTCCGTGCATCTCGCCGAAGCAGCGCCGCAGATTCTCCTGCCGTTCGACGCGGACATGGCGCACCTGCTGGCAGAGGAGATGGAGGCGCATGGTGTCAGGCTCCACCTCGGAAATGGCGTCCAGGAATTTCGAAAGCAGCCAAGTGGCGTCGCGGTCGTGCTCGCAGATGGGACGGAGCTCCCGGCTGACCTCGTCGTGCTCGCCATCGGCGTCCGGCCGGACACGGCGTTCTTGAAAGGCAGCGGTATTACGCTCGATGCGCGTGGCCATATCGTTGTCGGTGAATATCTCCAGACAAATATCCCCGACGTTTATGCGGTCGGCGATGCCGTGCGCACACGCGACCTCCGCACGCAGCAGCCGCGCGCGTTGGCACTCGCGGGTCCTGCCAACCGGCAGGGGCGTCTGGCCGCCGACAACATGACGGGGCATCTACATGCCTATCAGGGCGTGCAGGGCTCTTCCATCCTAAAAGTCTTCTCGCTGACGGCTGCCGCGACGGGCGACAACGAGCGCATGCTCAAGCAGGCAGGCGAAGAATATCGAAGCGTCATCGTCGAGCCGTTCTCCCATGCGACGTATTATCCGGGCGCCGAACGCATGACGCTCAAGCTGCTGTTTTCCGCCAGGGGCGACGTGCTCGGGGCGCAGGCCATCGGCCGCGCGGGCGTCGACAAGCGCATCGACACAATCGCGACGCTGCTGCACTTGCACGGCACGGTCGAAGACCTCGCGTCACTCGAACTTTCCTATGCGCCGCCATACTCCAGCGCGAAAGACCCCGTGAACATCGCAGGCTATGTCGCGACGAACCTCCTCGATGGCCTCACGACGCCCATCAAGGTCGCCGACGTCCCCGCCGCCATCGAGCGCGGCGCCAAGCTCATCGACGTGCGCCCGCCAGAAGCTTTTGCAGCCGGGCACATCAAAGGTGCGAAAAACCTCCCGCTCGCAAAGCTCCGCAGCCATCTTGCGGAACTCGACAAGGACGCCGATTACATCGTCAGCTGCGAGGTCGGGCAGACGGCCTATTACGCAGAACGCATCTTGAAGCAGCACGGCTTTCGCGTGAAAAATCTCATGGGCGGCTACCGTTTGGCATCGCACTTCCTGCCGACGGAAAAATGAGCCGCATTTTGTGAAGCGGATGTTCCCCTCTGCATTGACGCAGAAAATGATTCGTGCTAAGCTATGAGAAGTATCGGAAGAAATTACATCAATGCAAGCAAGAGGGTGGAATCATGCAGATTTCAAGCCGTTTCACGATTGCCGTCCATGTCCTGACGTGCGTCGCTGTCCTGGACGGGCAGATGCCGCTCAACAGCGAGACGATTGCCGGCAGCGTCGGCGTGAATCCCGTTGCTGTGCGCAATATTTTCCGCCAGCTGAAAGCGGCCGGCCTCATCACCGTGCAGCGCGGCGGCAACGGCGGCGTGGCGCTCGCGCGAAAGCTTTCAGACATCACGCTCCTCGATGTCTACCGCGCCGTGGACAGCGTAGAGAGCGGGCAGCTGTTCCATTTCCACGAGAATCCGAACGCCGCCTG
>ONJV01000065.1 GCA_900318215.1 uncultured Veillonellaceae bacterium | reverse complement strand
CGCACGCCGATGCAAATCAAGCAGGACGTCACAGGCTACGGAAAGGCGACAAAGAACCAGGTCATCTACATGGTCACAAAGCTCCTCCACCTCCCCGAGCCCCCCAAGCCCGACGACACCGCCGACGCCCTCGCCATCGCCATCTGCACCACCTACTGTCTCCGCAGTGTCGCGTGGCGGAATGCGTAAATGCATAAATAACTTCGCGGCTGATTTCAAACTTCGGGAGGACGGAGGCTTCCATAAGGAAACTTTTAGCTGTAAGGAAACGGGACATCTCCAGACACAACGATATGAACCAACCACCGCAAAACATATCGAGCCCCGCAGGCCGTGTCAGCGTTGTTTCCGTTGGAAGCCCCCGTCCGGCCCGCCCGCCACAAAAACTTCGCGCGCACGAACAAACGAAAGGACCCTAAAATGATCGGCTATCTCCGCGGTACCGTCGCATTTCTCCATACAGACACCTGTCTTCTAGATGTGAATGGCGTCGGCTACCGCGTCTACATCTCCGACGCCACGCGCCGTGACTTAGCGAAAGGCAAGGAAGCCCAGCTTTTCACCTACCTTTCCGTCCGCGAAGACGCTCTCCAGCTCTACGGCTTCCGCACGGAGCAGGAATACGACATGTTCCTCGCGCTCATCGGCATCTCCGGCATCGGCCCGAAAGTGGCGCTCGGCATCCTCTCGTCCATCACGATCAGCCGCCTCGCGGCCGCCATCACGAACCAGCAGACGAGCGTGCTGACGAAACTGCCGGGCATCGGCAAGAAATCGGCTGAGCGCCTCATTCTTGAGCTCAAGGACAAGCTTTCATTTGCAGGTGCGCAGGACGAACAGCTGACGCTCACGAGCGACGTCCCCGTCGGCGACGACATCTTGAGCCAGACCTCCGCCGCCCTCGAAAGCCTCGGCTATACCTCGGGCGAGATTGCCGCCGTCCTGCCAAAGCTCAGCGGCACGACAGATGTGCAGGCGGCACTCAAACAGGCACTCAAACTTCTCGCTCGCACGAAATAACGAAAGGAGCCCCCTTTGGACGATTTTTCCATCGAAGACCTCGAGTCCCGCATCGTCTCACAGGACGAGCAGGCCGTGGATGACTGGCAGTTCAGCCTGCGGCCGCGCAAGCTCTCTGAGTACATCGGCCAGGACAAAGCGAAAGCGAACCTCCAGATCTTCATCCAGGCGGCGCTCTCGCGCGGCGAGGCGCTTGACCATGTGCTGCTCTATGGCCCGCCGGGCCTCGGCAAGACGACGCTCGCCGGCATTATCGCAAATGAGCTCGGCGTCAATTTCCGCCAGACCTCAGGCCCTGCCATCGAGCGCCAGGGCGACCTCGCGGCGCTCCTGACGAACCTCGAGGAACGCGACGTCCTCTTCATCGACGAAATCCACCGGCTTTCGCGCAGCGTCGAGGAAGTGCTCTATTCCGCCATGGAGGACTTTGCGCTCGACATCATCATCGGCAAAGGCCCGTCCGCGCGCTCCATCCGCCTCGACATCGCGCCGTTCACGCTGATTGGCGCAACGACGAAAGCCGGGGCGCTTGCGCCGCCGCTCCGCGACCGCTTCGGCGTCATCTCGCGGCTTGAATACTATGGCACGGACGCTCTCGTCACGATCATCAAGCGCGCGGCAGAAATCCTCAAGATTCCCATCGAGGACGAAGGCGCGCTCGAAATCGCACGCCGTTCGCGCGGTACACCGCGCATCGCGAATCGATTGCTCAAGCGCGTCCGCGATGTCGCGCAGATTGAAGGCACGGGCGTCATCACGTCGGAGATTGCCGACAAGGCGCTCAAGATGCTAGAAATCGATGCGCGCGGCCTCGACCATACCGACCGACGCATGCTACTCACAATGATCAAGAAATTTGGCGGCGGTCCCGTCGGCCTTGAAACGCTCGCGGCAGCCATCAGTGAATCGACGGACACAATCGAGGATGTCTACGAGCCGTTCCTGATCCAGCTCGGCTTCCTGAACCGCACGCCCCGCGGCCGTGTCGCAACGCCCGCGGCCTACGAACACCTCGGCATCCCGCTTCCGACAGGAGACTGATTATGAAACTGCTCCTTCACATGTGCTGCGGCCCCTGTTCCTGCTATCCTGTCAAAACGCTTCGAGAGCAGGGCATCGAGCCCGTCGGCTATTTCTTCAACCCGAACATCCATCCATATCGCGAATGGAAGCACCGCCTTGATACGGCAAAAGAATTTGCTGAAAAAGTGAAGATGGAAATCGTGACGGACGAACATTACGCGCTTCACGAATTCGTCCGCCGCGCCATCCCGGCCGAATCCCGCCCGAATGGCCGCTGTACGATGTGCTACACCTGGCGGCTCGAGCAGACGGCGCACTATGCCAAAGAGCATGGCTACGATGCCTTCACCTCGACGCTCTTTTACAGCATCTACCAGCAGCACGACCTCATGAAGCGCACAGCCGAGCGCTTTGCCACGCAGTATGGCGTCGCGTTCCATTACGAGGACTTCCGTCCCGGCTGGCAGGAGGGCATCGACATCAGCCACGAGCTCGAACTCTACCGCCAGCCCTACTGCGGCTGCGTCTTCTCTGAAGAAGAGCGCTACAGCAAGGAATACCTCAAGCGCAAGCGAAAAGAGAACCGCGCAAAAAAGCGCGCAAGGCTCGCCGCTGAGGAGGCATCTCAGCATGCATAAAATAACGAGTACAGCAGGCTCCCTCATTGAGGGAGCTGTCAGCCAAAGGCTGACTGAGGGAGTAGTAGAGAGCAATAGCCGAACATGCTTGCTATTCTTTCTAGGTACATTCGTCGTAACGCTCATCACATTACTTTCTCCGCATTCTGCTTCTGCCGCTTGGCAGCCTAGCCTCTCCGTCGGCCTTTTGGAGCATCAGACAACGGTCTCCTTGAGGGCTAATGGCCAGACAACAACTATCACGGTCAAAAACGGCAAGCTCACCCTCAACGGCAAGACCATCGACGCTTCAACCTACACGCTTCCAACGACCGCAAATTCCGCCTCCACCGTCCTCATCAACGGCAAGCGCTACCGAGGTACCATCCGCATCGACCTTCACGGCGGCTCGTTCACGGTTGTCAATGTCATCCCAACCGAGGACTACCTCGCCGGCGTCCTGCCAAAGGAAATGTCTTCGAGCTGGCCGCAGGAGGCGCAAAAGGCGCAGGCCGTCGCCGCCCGCACGTTCGCGCTCCACAACCGCGGCCGCCACAAGGACGCGGGCTACGACCTCTGCACCTCGACGCACTGCCAGAGCTATGGCGGCGTTACAGGTGAAGAGCAGGGGAGCACGGCGGCCATCGCCGCGACGTATGGCGAAGTGCTGACGTATCAAGGGAATCTCATCGATGCTGTCTTCCATACGGATTCCGGCGGCATGACCGACCGCAGCGAAGACGTCTGGGGCTCGCAGATTCCGTATCTGCGCCCGGCCAAGGAACTCGAGATGAATACGCAGCCGTGGAAGCGCACATTTTCCGCGGACACCTTTGCCGCGAAGCTCGCACGCAAGAAAGACATCGGCAAGCTCCTGCGCATCACCTTGAGCCCGCTGACCGTCGGCAAGTCCGCCACCGACCGCTCGGCTTCAGGCCGCGTGAAGTCCGCGACATTTGCGGGCACAAAAGGCACGTTGCGCCTGACGGGAAATGACCTTCGAAGCCTCTTCAGCCTGCCAAGCACGCTGTTCGACTTGGGGCTTTCTGGCAGCACCGTGACGGCCAATGGCTACGGCGCCGGCCACGGCCTCGGCCTTTCCCAATGGGGCGCGCGCGCTTTCGCCGCCAAGGGCATGAAATATCAGGACATCCTCTCGCACTACTATGCGGGAACGACACTCAAGCAACTTTATAAAAAGTGAGGAACCATCGAAATTGACTATGCTGTTATCCGATTTTGACTATGACCTGCCGGAGGAGCGCATCGCACAGACGCCAATCGAGCCGCGCAACGCCTCGCGCCTCATGGTGCTCGACCCGGTGGAGAAAACCATCGGCCACGACCATTTCTACAACCTCAAGCAGTACCTCGTGCCCGGCGATACGCTGATTTTCAATGACACACGCGTCATGCCGGCCCGCCTGATCGGCCATCGCGACCAGACCGGTGGCAAAGTCGAGGTCTTCCTGCTGCGCCGCCTCGACGCCGACCACTGGGAGACGCTCGTCAAGCCGGGCAAGAAGGCGCAGGTCGGCAACGTCATCAACTTCAGCGACGAACTCTCGTGCACGGTCACGGAGCATACGGACTTTGGCGGCCGCATCGTCGAGTTCCGCTATGAGGGCATCTTCGAGGAAATCCTCGACCGCCTCGGCGAGACGCCGCTGCCGCCATACATCCATGAAAAGCTCGAGGACAAAGAGCGCTACCAGACGGTCTACAACCGCGAGGAGGGGAGTGCCGCCGCTCCGACGGCCGGCCTTCATTTCACGAAGGACCAGATGCAGGAGCTCAAGGACATGGGCGTGAATCTCGGCTTCGTGACGCTCCATGTCGGCCTCGGCACGTTCCGCCCCGTCAGCGTGGACAACATCGAGGAACACGAGATGCACAAGGAGTTCTACCACATCTCGGATGAGACGGCAAAGCTCATCATGGACACGAAGGCCGCGGGCCATCGCGTCATCGCCGTCGGCACGACGTCCATCCGCACGCTCGAGTCCGCGGCCACGGCCAAGGGACAGATTGCAGGCAAGAGCGACTGGACGGGCATCTTCATCTATCCGGGCTATGATTTCAAAATCGTCGACGCGCTCGTCACGAACTTCCATCTGCCGAAATCAACGCTGATCATGCTGATTTCCGCATTCGCCGGCCGCAGCTTCGTCCTCGACGCCTACAAGACGGCCGTCGAGCAGAAATACCGCTTCTTCTCGTTCGGCGACGCCATGTTCATCTCGCGCCCGCAGCCGGAAGACGAGCGAGATCGCGAAGTTGCGGCACTCGAAGCATCGCACAAATAACACAAAAGCACCTATACACCAAAACCGCCGGAGGAGGCCACACCATGAAAGACCTGATTTCTCCATCCATCCACGACGTCACACAGGCCATTCTCGCCGACTACGACCATGGCCGCCCGATTGACAAGCTCGACATCTTCAATCAGCCGGACTCGAAGGTCATCTACGAACTCATCGGCGAACTCACGCGCATCGCCTATCCGGGCTTCGTGAAGGACAAGGCTTACCGCCTCTATGACGTCAAGAACAACCTCTCGACCGTCATCGAGGACATCGCGTTCCGTCTCAACAAGCAGATTGCCATCGCGCTGCGTTATGGCAAGGCCGAGGACGAAGTCGAGCTTGCAAAGACGCGCGAACAGTCGCAGCAGATTACGCTCGAATTCCTGCGGCGCATCCCGAAAGTCCGCGAATACCTCGCGACGGATGTCGAAGCGGTCTTTGATGGCGACCCTGCCGCCGAAAGTGCCGATGAAATCATCTTTGCATACCCGGGCCTTTATGCCATCACAATTTTCCGCTACGCGCACATCCTCTACGAGCTGCAGGTGCCAGTCATCCCGCGCATCATGACGGAGCTCGCGCACAGCAAGACGGGCATCGACATCAACCCGGGCGCGACAATCGGCAAATACTTCATGATTGACCACGGCACGGGCATCGTCATCGGCGAGACGACGGAAATCGGCGACCACGTCAAAGTCTATCAGGGCGTCACGCTCGGCGCGCTCTCAACATCCGGCGGCCGCAAGCTCTGGGCCAAGAAGCGCCATCCAACCATCGAAGACTATGTCACGATTTACTCGGGCGCTTCGATTCTCGGCGGCGACACGGTCATCGGCAAAGGCGCCGTCATCGGCGGCAATGTCTTCCTGACGAAGTCCATCGCGCCCGGCACGAAGGTCAGCGTCAAGAATCAGGAGCTCCGTTTCGACCAAGATCACAAGGAACTCCATGAGACGGATTCCGATGCGGCCTGGTTCTATGTCATCTGAAACCATCTCTGCAAGTTTGCGCCCTTTTGTGGGCGCTTTTTCTTTTTGTTCGAAAAAAACTGCAAAATTTTCAATTTTTATGGCAGGATTCATCTCGTTCACGTCGAATATAAGCCGTAGAAAGCCACACATAATAGAAATTCGCCTTTGGGAGCGATGGAGCTTCAAATACCTCCACGCTTCCTGAAATTGGAGGAGAGTGAACCGAATGAAAAGAGTATGTGAGGATTGGAAGACGGAAGCCTTCACGCCTGACCTCATCAACGGCTCGTACTGGGATGCCTTTGCCGAAAATGCAAAAGCCGCATCGGCGGAAATCCGCTGTGTGAAGGACATCGCGGCAGCCGCTGAGGAAGTCCGCAAGATTGCGGAGGAAGTCGAAGCGAAGGAAGTCGTCGTTGCAGGTGATGACAGTGATGAGGGGATTGCTGTCGCCTGCCAGGCTCTTTCGGATTCTGGCCGCACGGTCTATCGTGACAAATTCGAAGTCGCCGAGCATGCCCCGAAGGCAGAGCTCGGCCTTTCGCGTGCCGAATTCGGTGTCGGCGAGACGGGCAGCGTCGTCGTCGATACGTATTCCTATGAGGCTCGCGTCGTCGGCATGCTGCCGATTGCTCATATCGTCCTGCTCGATGCGAACTGCCTGACGGATACCGTCACGACGGCATTCCAGGTCATGGCCAAGGTCTTCAAGAAAGGCTATCTCGGCTTCATCACGGGCCCGAGCCGCACGGCAGACATCGAGCGCGTCCTGAGCCTCGGCGTTCATGGACCGCATCGCTTCTTCATCGTAGCCATCGGAAAAGAGGAGGGCGAAACGAAATGAGTGAGACCCGCAACCTGAAACAAGAAATCGATGTCAAGCTTCATGACCCGGTACTGCGTGACGCGCTCGGCCGTTTTGCCGACCAGTACCCGGAGTCGCGCCTGCGCTCGTACGCGAATGTCGACAGCATCGAAGACCTGCGCGACGACCTCAAGGAAATGAAGCACTACGCCGTGACGCATATCGAAGAGCTCGCTGACGAGTTCGAGAAGAATGTCAAGGCGCGTGGCGGTCATTTCTTCCGCGCGAAGGATGGCGACGACGTCAAGAAATACATGCTCCAGATCTGCAAGGAGCAGAACGTCAAGCGCATCGTCAAATCGAAATCTATGGCCTCGGAGGAAATCCATCTCAACGAGTGCTTCACCGAAAACGGCATCCATGTCCGCGAGACCGACCTCGGCGAATGGATGCTCGCCGTCGCTGGCCAGAAGCCGTCGCACATGGTCATGCCAGCCATCCATCTGAACCGCCAGCAGTGCGCAGGTTTCTTCTCGCACGAGCTCAAAGAAGAGATTCCGCCGGACATCCCGTTCATGATTTCGACGGCCCGCCGCGTCCTGCGCGAGGAATTCCTTTCGGCCGACATGGGCATCACGGGCGCGAACTTCGGCATTGCCGAAAACGGCGCCATCGGCCTCGTCACGAACGAAGGCAACGCACGCCTCGTCACGACACTGCCGCGCATCCATGTCGTCCTGATCGGCTATGAGAAGCTCATTCCGAAAATCGAAGATGCAGCAAAGATTTTGCGCCTGCTGCCGCGCAACGGCACGTGCCAGCGCATGACGAGCTACATGACGATGGTCGACGGCCCGACGCCGGTCATCCGCAAAGTCGATGGCAAATGGGTCGAGGAAGACCGCCAGCAGTATGTGATTCTCTTAGACAACGGCCGCCTCAAAGCTGCCCATGATCCGAAGCTGCAGGCCGTCTACCAGTGCGTGCGCTGCTGCTCCTGCCTGAATGTCTGCCCGATCTGGACGCTCGTCGGCGGCCATGTCTACGGCCATATCTATTCCGGCGGCATCGGCGCCATCCTCACGGGCATCCTCGGCAATATGGAGGCGTTCGGCCAGTTCAGCGACCTCTGCATCGGCTGCCGCCGTTGCACGACGGTCTGCCCGGGCAAGATTCCTATCCCGGACATCATCGACGAACTGCGTTCGCGCTATGTCAAGGAACACGGTCTCGCACTGCCAGAGAAGACGGTCTTCCAGAAGATTCTCGCGAACCGCAGCATCTTCCATCGTCTGATTCGTCTCGCATCCATCGCGCAGAAGCCGGTCGCTTCCGGCGGCTTCGTCCGCAACCTGCCGCTGTTCTTCGCAGGCATGACAAAAGGCAGGAGCCTGCCAGCTATCGCCGACAAGCCGTTCCGTGACCGCTTCCCGGCGCTCGAAAAGAAGAATCCGTCGAATCCGAAGAAGAAAGTCGCATTCTTCTCGGGATGCAACCTCGACTTCGTGTTCCCAGACACGTCTGTGCACGTCGTCGAAGTGCTGCAGGACCTCGGCTACGCCGTCACGTATCCGATGGAGCAGAGCTGCTGCGGCAAGCCGGTCATCGGCATGGGCGACCGCGAAACGGGCCGCAAGATTGCGAAGCAGAACATCGAAGCGTTTGAGAACGCGGGCGTCGATGTCATCCTGACGGCATGCCCGACCTGCGCCGAGACGCTTTCGCATACGTATCACCAGCTCTTCGAGGACGACCCAGAGTGGAGCGCCCGCGCTGATGCGTTTGCCAAGAAGATTTACGAGTTCACGAGCTTTGTCGCCAATGCTTATGAAAAGGCTGGCCGCCTCAAGAAGCAGACAGCACCCGGCGCGCACAAGGTCACGTATCATGATTCGTGCCACATGCGCCGCGGCCTCGGCATCTACAAGGAGCCGCGCGCGCTGCTCGACAGCATCCCGAATGTCGACTTCGTCGAGATGAAGAACCCCGACAAGTGCTGCGGCATGGCTGGTGCGTTCGGCGTCAAGTACAGCGAAATCTCGCTGCCGATGCTCCAGGAGAAAATCCAGAACATCAAGGATACAGGTGCCGACACGATCGCCGTTGCCTGCCCGGCCTGCATGATGCAGATTGGCGGCGGCCTCGACAAGCAGGCGCCGAATATCAAGATTCGCCACGTCGCAGACATCCTCGCCGAAGAACTCCATAAGTAATCCCGTATTTGCATCCCGCCCTTCAATGATGTAAAATAAATCATTGCGAGGTGAGGTCATGCATCAGGAAACGATAGAAAAAGTGGAAGCCTCGCTCGAAGGCTGGCAGCTTTTAAAAAGCTTGCCGCCCGAGATTGCAGGCTTCCACTTTTCGCTTTTACGGACGCCGCACGAAGACATGTACGATATTTTTTCGTACGACAATCCCGCACTGCACCGACGCGTCACGGCCTACTACCATGAAGAAACGCAGGAGTACAAGCTGCGTGTCCGCATCGGCTTCATCGAATTTTGCAAAATCGAATTCATCACAGCGTCGCTTGACGCCTTTTCGCAGGCGCTCGAGCAGCAGCTCGCGCCCCTCATTGACGGCATGGTGACGTTTCACCCCGAAGACATCAGCAGCCTCGTCCTCAAGAAGGGCATCCTCGAGTGGCCGTATGCCGAAAAGCTGCCCAAAACACTCGAAGGCCATGAGCTCTTCATCCACCCACAAGAGCCTGTCAAATTCACAAACGGCTCGTATATCATCATTGACTATGTGGATTTCGAGCAGGAGAGCGACGTCACAATCTACTACAACATGTATCGCGACGAATTCTTCGGGGAGGCGCGCGCACATGCTATCCCCGATGTCACATACGAATTTGACTGTCACGAGCTCGACGAGCTCCAGAAAAAGCTCGAAGAACGCCTCGTGCCGCGTCTGCGCGAAGCACGCGAGCTAGCTGCCGCGCTCGAGAAAAAGAACACGGACATCAAATCCGAGAGCGATGCTATCGTTGCGGCAATTGCTGCGCGGGAGCAGCAGGCCGCCGAAGCATCCGAACCATCCGAAGCATTCAAAGGAGAGAATAGCGCCCCATGATTGTGATTGAAAAAGCCATCTTGCACATCCTCGATTTTACGTCGGGCGTCACGGTCTATTCCGACCAGCCGATGGAACTTGAGGACTCCGTGCAGACGTTCTTGCAAAAGCATCTCGAAAAGACGCTGGCGCGCACGGATGCCAAGGCGGGCACGTTCTACGATGACAGCGCTTTTGAGAAAGCGTATCAAAGCTATCTCGCAGGTGCGACAGATTTCGTTTCTTTCACGAAGGATATTGCCAAGAAACTCGAAAACGCCTACCTGCATACGGATGAGCCCGTCTCGACGGACATCATCTGCCTCGACCTGCGTGTCGACGACCGCCGCCAGTTCGTCATACTCAAATGCACGAACCACACAGGCTACGTCCATCAGGTCAACCAGACGGAGCAGGGCGTCGAAAACGACATCATCCATCATTACGCCATCCTGCCGGGGCCGGGACAGCGCATCGACGAGTTCGTCGTCATCGATGCCGAAACGCTGGCGCTCCACCTTGTCGCGAAGAAATACAGCGTCGATGGCGACAGCTGCCTCGTGCTGCCGGAGCTGCTGCTCGAATGTAATCTGGCACCCTCCCAGAAAGACGCGCTCAAGAGCCTGCAGGACACGACGGCCAAAGTCGCCGAATCGTATGGGCAGGACGGCGTGACGGCGGCAGCTGCCGCGAAAAACTATGTCGCTGAGCACATGGAGATTTCGGACGAGCTCGACCTCAAGAAAGCAGGGGAGGAAATCTTTGCCGGACAGCCAGCGATGCAGGCCGACTACAACCGACAAATCGAGGAGCAGGGCTTCGAAGCGCCTGTCCAGATGGATCAGGAGCAGACACTCAAAAAAGTCGCGAAGCACAAGCTTAAGACCGATACGGGCATCGAACTCACAATCCCGACCGATTACTTCGACAACACGCAGTACCTCGAATTCAACAATTGCGAAGACGGCACGATCTCCATCACCATCAAGCATGTTGCGAGCATTGTGAATCGTGGGTGAGAAAGAAGGGCTTGTGCGCGGGTCGGGCGGGGCTTCCAACGGAAACAACGCTGACACGGCCTGTCAGGCTCGATAAACTTTGCAGCTTTCGGTTCACATCGCAATATCTCGAATTTTTCCGTTTCCTTACAGCTAAAAGTTTCCTTATGGAAGTCCCCGCCCTCCCGAAGTAAGGCTCATGGCTCGATTTCCGTTTCCTTACAGCTAAAAGAGCCCTTATGGAAGCCCCCGCCCTCCCGAAGAAAGGATACTGTCTTGAAGTTAAGGAGGCATGCAAACCTTTGCCTCCCTCTCAGAGGGAGGCTGCTGAAAAAGTCCCTTTAGTGGGTCGATTCTTATTGGTACTTCCTGTATAATAGAAGTATCAATTTGCAGGAGGCCCGACCGTCATGCT
>ONJV01000016.1 GCA_900318215.1 uncultured Veillonellaceae bacterium | reverse complement strand
AGGCAAGGTGCCTTTGTGTTGTCAAGAAAACAATCTATCGACCAATGGAGCCGTATGGTACGCGATTCCAGCCGCTATTGGCGGGTGGGAAAGTTGAGTCATTTACGCGCTGAATGGGAAATATCCTGCCATCCGGCCGCATTTTGAGCAAGTCCCCGCGATGGCGATCGTCCTTCCCTCGGTGGCTTTGGCCGAGATCGAATACGGCGCACGTAAGAGCCGCGATTATGAAAAGACGATTCAGTTGTATCGGAAGTTCATGCATCCGTTTGATGTGGCGCCGTTCACCCGCCACGCGGCGGAATGCTACGGACGCATTCGAGCTGATCTCGAAGCAAAGGGGCAGATCATTGGCGCGAACGATCTTTTGATTGCTGCGACCGTGATGGCGGAGAACGGCGTTCTCGTGACGCACAACACGCGAGAATTTTCCAGAATTTCCGGCCTTGCCGTTGAAGACTGGACGTTGTAAACAGCTGGAGTGCCGGCTGTCGTGAAATCAAAAATCGAATCGTGAAATCGCAGAGATTGTGCAGCAAAGGGTCATTTCTTTGTTAGATAGCGCATCCAAACGGCACCGTCGTCAAAGGATTTCACGGACTGGAGTTTCAGCTGAAATGGCTCGCGGTCCATCGGCAGGCCGTCGAAAGCGGTCTTCATGCCGCCGCGGCCATCGATGCCAGGGCCGTAGACCATGCTGATCTCGTCGAGCAGGCCCGCGTCGAGGAACGCGGCGTTAATCGTGCCGCCACCGACGATGCCTATGCGCTCAACGTGGAATTCCGTGCGCAGGAGCTCAGCCGCGCGCGGCAGGTCGATGCGCTTCTTGCCGCAGACAATATAAGAAATGCCGTTTTCCATCAGATAGGCGAGGTACTTTTCGCCGACCTGCTCGCTCAGCAGGATGAGGAGAGGCTTGCCATCGACGCTGCTGCCGTGCCAGCCGAGCGTGCCGCGCGTGTCGGTGATGATGCTGTAGCCGTCAGCGGATTCTGCGCAGTAAAACGTTTCTTTTCCGATGGGAACGCCAGCGTCGCCGGAGAAGCGGGCGTTCGTAATTTCCATTTCGGCCGTCGTCTTGCCGCTGACGGTCGTCGGCAGGTTGAGCGCCGAGAGCGCGTGGTAATACGTATCGACGCCTGAAAGCTTCGACGTCATGGTGCAGTCGATGCGCCCGTCGAGGGACGCCATCATGTGGCAGATGATATAAGGACGTGTTTTTGTCATGTGGTTTGCCTCCGTGTTTCGCAGATTCTGTGTACTTTTGATTGTACGCCGATGGGGAGGCGGAGACAAATGCTTATATGGAACGGCGAACCCATGCCTTGGGAGCATTTTGCATCGGCGACTTATTTCATCAGCACTTCCCACATGCCGACGATGGACGTGACAGGCAGCAGCAGGTTGATGAATTTCCGAATCCACGTTTTCGGCAGGTAGGGGAAGAGCGCGTCGCCGAGCAGGATGCCGAGGGCGAGGCCGGGCAGGAGGTAGATGTATTCCGTCAGGATGGCGGGGATGGACATGCCGCCGATGGCATGAGAGATGAGCGTCGAGATATTGCAGAGAAAGAAAAAGACAAAGCAGCTCGCGCGCAGCCGTTCGGGCGGAATCTTCGTGTGCGCGAGGTACAGGAGGATCGGCGGGCCGCCCATGCCCGTCGTGGCCGACGTGATGCCAGAGAGCACGCCGGTCTTGACGGCGTTCGCGTTCGTCTCGTGGAAATGCGTGTGCGCGAGGCCGGTCACGAGAACGGAGGCCAGTACCATCGCATTGACCCAGAATTTCAGCGTGTCGCTCGAAAGGGCGAAGAAAATCCAGGTGCCGAGCGGCAGGCCAATCAGCACGCCGAGATAGAGGAAGGCGACGAGCCGGTGCTCCGCCGTGCGGAAATGCGTCAGGCCCTGCACGAAATTTCCCGTGACGCAGATGAGCAGCACGAGAGAGACGGCGTCTTTCGCGTCGTAGAAGAACATGAGGAACGGCGCGAGCACGATGGCGAGGCCGAAGCCCGTGAGCGCCTGCAGGCAGGAAGCGGCCGCGACGCAGCCGATCGGCAGCAGGTGCGCAAGAGAGCCGGAAAGAGATAAATCCATAGAAGGTGCTCCAATCCATGTTGATGCAAAACAAAAGCGGGCGGCTCAGGCGTTGTAGTCGCAGCGTTGGCACTGCTTCATCGTGTGCGCGGCATCGTCCTTGTAAAACGCGCCCGCCCAATGGCAGATGCTCTGGAGGATCGGAATGACGGACGCGCCTTTCTCCGTCAGCGTGTATTCGACGCGCGGCGGAATCTCGTTGTACTGCTGGCGCGCAATCATGCCGTCTTTCTGCAGCTTCTTGAGGGCCGAGGCGAGGACGGCGTCCGTGATGTTCGCCATCTCCTTGCCTTGATGATACCAAGCAAATGCGTTATCTGCAAGTCGCTCTTCATGATGGTGTGCCGCCGTCTTTTTTCAAAAGCTGCATGATGGAATCCATGGAATGGCAGAGCTCGTGGCAGGCGTCGTGGTCGAGCGCCGCGAGTTTTTCGCTGATTTGGCGGTTTGTCGTGTGGATGTACTGCTGTGTCTCTTCATACAGCGACGCCCTCCTGCATCGTGCGGGAGGGCGTTGTCGTATCAAAATTTGTGTCAGGGCGCTGTGCTGTGTTTTGGCACGAAGTAGGTTTCTTTGTATCCGCCTTCGAGCTTCAGCAGGTAGATTTTTCGGTCGATGCCGCCAGCGTAGCCTGTCAGGCTGCCGCTTTTGCCGACGACGCGGTGGCAGGGGATGATGATGGAGATTTCATTGTGGCCGACCGCGCCACCGACGGCTTGCGCGGACATGCGGGCGAGGCCGCGCTGCGCGGCGAGCCGCTTCGCGATGTCGCCGTACGTCGCCGTCTTTCCGTAAGGAATCTGGAGCAGGATGCGCCAGACGTCTTTCTGGAACGGCGTGCCAATCATGTGGATGGGCGGCAGGAAATCGGGCTCCTTGCCTGCGAAATAGAGGTCGAGCCATGCGCGCGCCTGCCGGATGGCGGGCGTTTCTTTTGGTGTGTGCTCGGGATCGAGGTGCAGGGCGTAGTATTTTTCCTTGTCAAACCAGAGTCCCGTCAGTCCTTCGTCATCGGAGGCTAAGAGGATTTCGCCGAGCGGCGAGGCGTATTTCGCTGTATATTGCATGTCATGGTTCCTCCATTGTGGCGGCGCGCTTTTTCGGCGCCGCTTTCTTGCGTGGCGCAAAATCTTTCATGCCGGGGATTGCACCGCCGGCGACCGCCCAGAAATACAGGCTTGCGGTGCTGCCGTACGGGCTCAGCCGCCTGCGATAGCGCTCAAATTTTTGGCGGTCGATGGCGCGATGGTGGTAGACCATGCGCATGCCGCGCAGGATGGCGAGGTCGCCATAGCTCAGGATGTCTGGCCGCTGCAGGCAGAACAATAAAATCATCTCGGCCGTCCAGACGCCGACACCGCGGAGCGATGAAAGCGCGGCGATGGCCTCGGCGTCTGGCATGTGCTTCACGGCCTCGATGTCGAACGCGCCGCTCTGCACCTTGCTCGCGAAGTCGAGGATGCAGTCGGTCTTTTTGAATGTCGTGCCAAACGACTGTATGACGTCGCGTCCAGCCGCAAGCAGGGTGCCCGCCGTGACGGTGCCGAGCCCGTCCTGCATCCTCGCCCAGAGCGTCTGCTGCGCCTTTGTGGAAATCTGCTGGCCGAGGATGTGGTGGACGACGGACGAGAACAGGTCGGGATCGACGGCGCGGTCGATGTGGCCGATGGCGTCGATGACAGCGCCGAGCTTCTTGTCCTTGCGCTTGAGATACTCCGTTTCCGTATCGCCGTACGAGAAATACACGGCGTTTCCCACCTTTCGGAATCTGTTTTTCTCATCATATCACGCGGATGACGTTTCTGTTATCGATTTATCACAGGATTTTATCATCATATCGTCATTGCCTGTGCCTTGCGATAGTCTTTCGGTGTCTGGCCGGTCATGCGCTTGAAAGATTTCCCGAACAGGCTGAACTGGTGGAAACCGACGGCTTCGGCAATCTCGCCGATGGGCGTCTGCGTCTGGCGCAGCAGCAGAGCGGCCTGTTCGAGGCGGTATTCGATGAGATATTTATACGGCGTCGTCTTCAAAGAGATGCGGAACGCGCGCAGGCAGGCGGATTTGCTGCAATGGGCGCTCTGTGCGAGGTCTTCGAGCGTGATGGCTTCGGCGTAGTGCGCGGCGATGTATCGGAGAATCTGCTTCGTGCGGAGGGTATTGCTGTCTTCGGCGGCCTTGCCGTGTTCGAGCGGTGCATGGGTGCGCAGGAGCAGAACGAGTGCCAAAAGGCGCACGAGGACGTGGCAGGGAAATGCGTCGGGCGTTTCCTTTGTGAAGCTGACGAGTTCCTGGAGCAGCGCGAGGGCGCGGCGTTCCCAGCCCGTCGCGGCGGTCAATGGATAAAACGGAAGCGCCGTGCCGCTCGTGACGAGCGCGATGTCGTCATTCGCGGGATTGTCAGGGGCGAGGCGCAGCCGGTCGGCGGGGTAGAGGAAATTATAGTAGTGCGCCGTCTTCGTCGAGCGCACGCAATGGACGACATCTTTCCCGAGGAAGCAGCCTTCGCCCTGCCGGATCGTGACGAGGTCCTCGAGCGTCTGTACTTCGATCGTGCCTTCGGCGACATAGAGGAACTGCACGTCGTCATGCCAGTGCATGACATGGAATGCCGGATCGAACGACAGCGTTCTTCCGTATGCCGTTTCGCGGACGCAGTACGGAAATGCTTCGGCGGCATTCGGATTTTCGGCTTCGATATATTCGCCCGACATGGAAGCACTCTTTCCTTTTGATGCTAGAAGAATCAGCAGGATGGCGATATTTTGATAAAACATGCGGATATTGTTGCTATGATTTCGCTTCTTTCGCTCTATAATGATAGCAGAAAATGAAAACAAACACCAGAAAAAACAGAAAGGGCGTGGGCAGCATGCATCGTTTCGATCCCCGCATTTATCTTTTCACCGTCGGCCATTTTGCGATTGACTGGGCGCAGGGCGCGCTTCCGGCACTCCTGCCGTACTTCATCGCGACGTGCCAGATGAATTATCAGGACGCGGGCACGCTGATTTTCGCGAATCTCGTATTTTCGTCCATCTTGCAGCCGGTGCTCGGTTATTATGCCGACCGCGTTGCACGGCCGTGGTTCGCGCCGCTCGGCATCGTCCTCAGCGGCGCGAGCATCGCCGTGCTGCCATTTGTGACGGACTATGGGGTGCTCTTCCTCTGCGCGATGGCCGGCGGCCTCGGCTCGGCGCTCTATCATCCAGAGGGCGCGCGCATGGTGAACGGCCTCGCGGGCGCACACAAAGGCAAGGCGCTCGGCACGTTCTCCGTCGGCGGCAATGGCGGCTTCGCTGCCGGCCCGATGTTCGCAGGTTTCTGCGCGTATGTCGCGGATATTCACGGCCTGCTGTTTTATGCGGTCTTCAACATCGCCGTCGCCTTGCTGCTGCTGCATCGCATGCCTGCCATCCAGCGCGACATCGCAGCGCAGAGCCGGGCTGCCGAGGCAAAAGGGCAGGTGGCTGCGGCAAAGAACGATTGGGCGTCGTTCGGCAAGCTCACGGTCTTGATTTTTGCACGCTCCATCGGCTTCGATGTCTGCAATGCGTTCCTGCCGCTCTACCTCATCAGCGTCCTCGGCGCGACGGCGGCGACGGGCAGCCTCGCACTCACGATCCTCTTCGGGCTCGGCGCCGTCATCACGTATTTCGGCGGCATCCTTGCCGACCGCCTCGGCTATGTGCGCATCTTGCGCATCGCGTTCCTCGTCATGGCACCGGCGATGTTCTTGCTTGTGAACAGCGGTTCGCTGAACCTCGTGCTGCTGTTCCTGCCGCTCGTCGCGTTCGCGCTCTTCGCGCCGTACAGCTCGGCCGTCGTGCTCGGGCAGACGTACCTCGGCAAAAACATCGGCTTCGCGTCGGGCGTGACGCTCGGCCTCACGACGACGTTCGGCGGCCTCGTCACGCCGCTCATCGGCCGCGCCGCCGACCAGGTCGGCATCGGCGAAGCGCTGCAAGTCCTCTGGATCGTCGCGATCATCGGCGCCGTCTGCTCATTCGCCCTGCGCACGCCGGAAGCGCTGAAACAGCCGGAGACGGCACGGGAAGGTGCATGAGATGCGTTGCATTGACTTCGGCCTTGCGCCGACGTCGCTGCAGGAGCTGCCGCGCCTGTCTGCGATGCTCGGCGAAGGCCGGCGGCTGTTTGTCAAGCGTGACGACCTGCTCGGTGTCGGGCTTGGCGGCAACAAGATCCGACGGTTCGCGTATTACTTCGGCGAGGCGCTCGACAGGGGATGCGATGTCATCGTCGCGGGCGGCGGAGCGCGCTCGAACCAGACCATCGCGGCGGCCGCCTGCGCAGCGAAAGCCGGCCTGCCCGCGCATCTTGTCGTGTCGGAAAGCGTCGGGCCTGTCGTGCGAAAGCTGGCGGAGTTCCTGCAAGCAGAGCTGCATTTCACGGAAAGCAGTGATGCGTCATCCTTGAACCGCACGATCCGCGCCGTTTGCCAGATGCTCAAGGCACAGGGGCGTTCCCCGTATGTCATCAAGCCTGGTGCGGCAGGGCCGCTCGGCATGCTCGGCTATGTCGATGTCATGCGCGAGCTGTACGAGCAGGCGGCCGCACGACGCATCGAAGTTGATCACGTCCTCTGCTGCGGCGGCACGGGCACGACATACGGCGGCGTCTTGCTCGGAACGAAACTTTTCCACCCGCAGACGATTGCAACGGCGGTCGCCATCGGCCGCCGCTTCCGCCATGCGGAGACGCTTTGCAAAGATATCGCAAAGGCCGCAAAGCTCGGCGGCTACGCTTGCCCTGTCGAGCCCACTGACGTGCAGGTGCATTTTTCCTGCGGACAGGGCGCGAACTGTCCGACCGTCAAGGGCAGAGACGCCATGCGCCAGATGGCCGCGCTCGAAGGCATCTTCCTTGACCCGCTGTTCACAGGCAAGGCATTTGCAGGATTGCTGGAAATGGAGAAGGCTGGTGCTTTTCTGCCAAAATCAAATATCGTCTTTCTCCATACGGGAGGAGCCGTGACATTGCTGGACAGCTTTCGCACAAGCCGTTGAGGCAGAACGTGAGCCGTTTTCGTTCACCCCAAATGCAATTTTGGTAAAATCAGAGCATACAAGCAACATGTCGCGAATGAAAGGACGATGATGGATGAAAATCGATCTGACCTATAAGACAGCTGCATCGGTCGTGGAGCAGGTGCTCCATCTGGATTCCATGGCTTCGCTCTTGAAGTTCGGCCATTTCGGCACACATTTCGATTGCATGGGAAAGACATTCCCGCTCGAAAACTGTGAGCGGAATGGCGTGGCATTTGATGTGCACATGGTGCGCGGACGCGAGGTTTCACCCGATGACATCGACCTTGCAAAAGTGCAGGCAGATCAGCGTTGTGCGGACGCGGATTGAAAGACGGGTGGAATCTGGCGGAACTGATAGAAAACGGCATTTATCCGCATCCGAAAAAGATGCGGACGAGTGTCGTTTTTTCATGTTCGCAAGTCCGTCGCAATCGTTTTGCATTTTGACGAAACGGCGATGAAAATCTTGGGACAGAGGTTGTAGACAGAGCCATTCTCACGGGGTATAATAGATGAAAGTAATGATTGCAATATCGAATCCCGTTCACATTTCGCAGGGGAGGACAGGCACGCGATGAAGTATGCGATGAATCTCGAGATGAAGGGTCGGCGCTGCGTCGTGCTCGGCGGCGGGCCGGTCGCGCTCCGGAAGGTGCGGCGGCTCGTGCGCGCGGAGGCAGAGGTGACGGTCGTTGCGCCGGTCGCGGTCATGGAACTGGCGGAGCTCGCGCTCACGGAACGCATCGCATGGCAGAAGCGCGGCTATGAGGAAAGCGACCTCGATGGCGCGTTCCTCGTCGTCTGCGCGACGGATGATGCTGCTGTGAACACGCAGGCGGCGCAGGCGGCGAAAGCACGCGGCGTGCTCGTCAATGCGCCTGCGCAGCCTTCGCTCTCGGATTTTACGGTGCCCGCCAGCCTTTCGCGCGGCAAGCTGCTGTTCACGATTTCGACGGACGGCGGCTCGCCGGCGCTTTCGCGCGCCATCCGCCAGCAGCTCGAAGCGCTGTATCCGAAATCGTTCGGCAACTGGCTCGAGATGGTCGCGGCGCTCCGCGAAGAGCAGAAGGAGCGGCTCGCGACAGCGCGCGACCGCGAGCGGTTCTGGCGCATGGCACTCGATGACGGGATTTTACAGCTCGTGCGGGCGGGCAGGCTCGACGAGGCAAAGGAGAAAGTTAGAAATGCAGCTCATCTGTCTGGGACTCAATCATAAGACGGCACCCGTCGAGGTGCGTGAGCAGTTTTCCATCCCGAAAGCGGCCATTCGGCAGGGCCTCGCGAATCTTGACGACTATGCGGGGCTCGACGAGGTCGTCGTGCTCTCGACGTGCAACCGCAGCGAAATCTACGCGGTCAGCGATGACGCCGAAGACGGACTCGCGGAGGCGAAGCAGTTCCTGTTCGACCTCGCGGGAAATGACGACGACATCGATGACTACCTTTATACATACCTCGACGAAGAGTGCATCCGCCACTTGTTCCGCGTTGTTTCGAGCCTCGATTCGCTCGTGCTCGGCGAGGGGCAGATTCTTTCGCAGGTCAAAGAAGCCTATGCCGTCGCGCGCGAGGCGGGTGCGACCTCGACGGTGCTGAACACGCTGATGCATCGCGCCATCGCGACGGGCAAGCGCGTGCGCACGGAGACGCGCATCCAGTTCAATTCCGTGTCCGTCAGCTATGCGGCCGTCGAGCTCGCGGCGGAAAAGCTCGACGGCCTCGAACACGCCCATGCGCTGATTTTCGGCGCGGGCAAGATGGCCGAGCTCACGGCGGAGCATCTCATCGCGCACGGCGTGACGCATCTCTACGTCGCGAACCGCCATCGCGAGCGCGCGGAAAAGCTCGCGGAGAAATTCGGCGGCGAAGCCGTGGAATTTGACGGGGCGCTCAAGAACTGCCCGGACGCCGACGTCGTCGTGACATCGACGGGTGCGCCGCACTACGTCGTGAAGCCGTGGGACGTGCAGCAGTACATGACGAAACGGCGCGGCCAGCCCGCGTTCTTCATCGATATCGCCGTGCCGCGCGACGTCGATCCGGACGTCGGCGACATCAAGGGCATCACGCTCTACAACATCGACGCGCTCGAAGCCGTCGTCGACGAGCACAAGGCCGAACGCCGCGAAGAGGCCAAGGCTGCCGAGGTCATCGTCGAGGAAGAGGTGCAGTCCATTGAAGACCGCTTCCAGTACCTCGGCCTCCAGCCGCTCATGGCGCTGCTTTCGAAGCGCTGCGAACGCATCCGCCAGCGCGAGATGCGCCGCTGGCATCGGAAGCTCGCGGAGCTCGACGAGCAGCAGTGGCGCCACATCGACCACATGACGAAGATGATTGTGCGGAAGATTCTGCGCACGCCGATGATGAAGCTCAACGCCTCGGCGGGCACGCCCGACGAGCGCTTCTACATCGATGCCATGCGCGCCGTCTTCAAACTCGATACGATAGGAGAGACAGGGACTCGTGAAGAAAGACACCATCATTATCGGGACGCGGAGCAGTAAGCTCGCGCTCTGGCAGGCCGATTATGTCATGGAGTGCCTGCAAAAGAAATATCCGGAGCTCCACGTCGAAAAGAAGCTCATGACGACGAAGGGCGACAAGATCCTCGACGCGCCGCTCGCGAAAATCGGCGGCAAGGGGCTGTTCACGAAAGAGCTCGAACAGGACATGCTCGCGGGCGGCATCGACATCGCCGTCCACAGCCTCAAGGACATGCCGACGGAAGTGCCGGACGGCCTCATCATCACGGCCATCACGAAGCGCTGCGATCCGGGTGACGCCTTTGTCAGCAACAAGGTTGCATCGCTTGCCGAGCTGCCGCAGGGCGCCGTCGTCGGCACGTCGAGCCTGCGCCGCAAGGCGCAGCTGCTGCATGCGCGTCCCGACCTCGAAGTGCGCGACCTGCGCGGCAACGTCAATACGCGCCTCAAGAAGCTCGACGCGGGCGAATACGACGCCGCCGTGCTCGCCGTCGCCGGGCTGAGGCGCCTCGGCTTTGGCAATCGCATCACGGAAGTCCTGCCGAAAAGCATGATTCTCCCGGCCGTCGGGCAGGGCGCGCTCGCCATCGAGGCGCGAGAGGATGACGCGGAGACGCGCGAACTCGTCGCGTTTCTGAACGACGAGGCGACCGTCGCCTGCGCGAAGGCCGAGCGCGCGTTCCTCGCAAGGGTCGAAGGCGGCTGCCAGGTGCCGGTCGGCGTCTATGCGACGCCGGAGGATGGCGGCCTCCACGTCGAAGCCGTCATCGCCTCGCTCGATGGCAGGCGCCTCTATCGCGACCACGTCAGCGGGCAGGTCAAAGATGCCGAACCCCTCGGCACCCAGCTCGCCGACAAGCTTCTCGACATGGGCGGCATCGACATCATGCACGAAATCGGATTGCTGCTCGACCGCAAGTAAAAGCTCGCTCGCAGCGCCCTGCTTCTACCGCCCCTCCAAGAACGGAGTGTTGCTTATACCATAGCCCCCCTCATTGAGGGGGGACGGGCCGCGTAAGCGGCGGGGGGAGTAGTAGGATGCGAAAACCTGACAAGAATGCAGACTTTGCTAAAGTCTTTAGCAGCATCTGCAAAGATGTTTGGTTACAGCACCCAACTACTCCTTCAGTCAGCCATTCGGCTGACAGCTCCCTCAAAGAGGGAGCCGGGCATAAGAGATATTTCATAATATTTAAGATAGAATAATAACATGTAAGTAAAGGGAGCATCCTTATATGGCAACAACTTCCGCAACCGTCTATCTCGTCGGCGCTGGCCCGGGCGACTATGGGCTCGTCACGTACAAGGCCATCCAGTGCCTCAAGAAAGCTGACGTCGTCGTCTACGACCACCTCGCCGACCCGCGCATCCTCGCGTGGGCGCCCGAGACGGCCGAGAAAATCTATGTCGGCAAGATTTCCGCCCACCATACGATGAAGCAAGAGGGCATCAGCCACCTGCTCGCCGACAAGGCGAAGGAGGGCAAGACCGTCGTGCGCCTCAAGGGCGGCGACCCGTTCGTCTTCGGGCGCGGCGGCGAAGAGGGCATCGTCCTGCGCGAAGCGGGCGTGCCGTTCGAGATCGTGCCGGGCGTGACCTCGGCTATCTCCGTTCCCGCCTATGCTGGCATCCCCGTCACGCATCGCGCCATCGCGCGGTCGTTCGCCGTCGTCACGGGCCACAAGGACCCGACGACGGAAGGCGACGTGAACTGGGAGAAGCTCGCGACCGCGACCGACACCATCGTCTTCCTCATGGGCATCGCGAATCTGCCGCATATCACGGAACAGCTCGTGAAATACGGCCGTCCCGCCGACACGCCCGCCGCCGTCATCCGCTGGGGTACGAAACCCGAGCAGCGCGTCCTCACGACGACGGTCGGCACGGCGGCGGAAGACGTCGTCAAAAACGGCCTGAAGCCTCCCGCCATCTTCATCGTCGGCGAAGTCGTGAAGCTCAGGGGCCAGCTCGCCTGGTTCGACCGTCTCGCGCAGCGCCCGCTCTTCGGCAAGCGCGTCCTCGTTACGCGTGCCCGTGCGCAGGCCTCGAAACTCACGACGGCGCTCGAAGACCTCGGCGCCGACGTCCGCGAAGTGCCCGCCATTGCGCTGGCCGACCCGTCCGACGATTACAAGGCCGTCGACGCGGCCATCGGAAAGCTCTGCGATTATCATTGGCTCATTTTCACGAGTGCCAACGGCGTCGAGCGCTTCTTCAGCCGTCTCGAAAATGCAGGCAAGGACACGCGCGCCCTCGGTTACGCGCAGGTCGCCGCCATTGGCTCGGCCACGGCTGAAAAGCTCCAGCACTACGGCATCCGCGCCGACGTCGTCCCGACCGTCTACCGCGCCGAAGGCATCCTCGATGCCCTCAAAGGCAAGCTCCCGCCGCATGCGAACATCCTGATTCCGAGAGCTGAAAAAGCCCGTGAAATCCTGCCGGAAAAGCTTCGCGAACAGGGCTATACCGTCGATGTCGCGCCCGTCTACCAGACCGTGACCGCCGACGCTGACGGCGCAGCGCTCGCCAAGGAACTCGAAGCTGGCGGATATGACATCGTGACATTCACAAGTTCCTCGACCGTTACGAACCTCGTCAAGATCCTCGGCACCGCCGCACCGCTCCAGCACGCCAAAACCGCCTGCATCGGCCCCGTCACCGCAGAGACGGCCAGGAAAAACGGCATCGAGCCCGACATCGTCGCCGAGACCTACACCATCGACGGTCTCGTCTCCGCAATCCAAGCGAACATATAATCTTCGCGAGCGTTCATCCTGTCTTCGGGCGGGCGAGGGAACCAATAAGGAATCCGTTAAGGAATCGTCCGTGGATTCCGTTTGGTTCCCTCGCCCGCCCGCGACCACGAACGACCTACGCGACCACGAATAAAACTTTCACTTTCCATACCACACAGGAGATGCATCATTCATGTACACGCAAACCCTCCGTCCCCGCCGCATGCGCATCACTCCGAACATGCGTGCGATGGTCCGCGAGACCACGCTTTCTGCGAAAGATTTCGTTTATCCGATCTTCGTCGTGCCCGGCACGAACGTCAAGGAAGAAATCCCGAGCATGCCGAACTGCTACCATCTTTCCGTCGACAACGCCGTCGAGCTCGCGAAAGAGCTTGACGAGCTCGGCATCCCGGCCGTCGAAGTCTTCGGCCTGCCCGAGTACAAGGACGCGGACGGCAGCTCGGCGTGGGACATGAAGAGCCCCGTGCAGCGCGCGATCGCGGCCATCAAGAAAGAAGTCCCGAACCTCATGATTGTCGGCGACGTCTGCCTCTGCCAGTACACGACGCACGGCCATTGCGGCCATCTCGAAGGCCATTACGTCGACAACGACAAGACGTTGAAGCTGCTCCAGAAAGTCGCGACGTCGCAGGCCGAGGCCGGTGCCGACATTGTCGCGCCGTCTGACATGATGGACGGCCGCGTCGCCGCCATCCGCGAAGACCTCGATGCGCATGGTTTCATCAATGTCTCCATCATGAGTTACGCCGTCAAATACGCCTCGGGCTACTACGGCCCGTTCCGCGATGCCGCCGACAGCGCGCCGCAGTTCGGCGACCGCCGCCAGTACCAGATGGATCCGGCGAACGCGCGCGAAGCGCTGAAGGAAACCGATCTCGACATCATGGAAGGCGCCGACATCATCATGGTGAAACCGGCGCTCGCCTACCTCGACATCGTGCGTCAGGTGCGCGACCATATCAACCTTCCCGTCGCGACGTACAACGTCAGCGGCGAGTACGCGATGGTCAAAGCGGCCGCCGCGAATGGCTGGATTGACGAAAAGCGCATCGTCCTCGAGACGCTCACGAGCATGAAGCGCGCCGGTGCCGACATCATCATCACCTACCATGCTATCGACGCCGCCAAGTGGCTGCGTGAAGAAAACTGATTTTGGAGGAAGAACCCATGCTTGATCTTTCGAAATCCCTCGCCGCCTTCAACGAAGCGAAAAACCTCATGCCGGGCGGTGTCAACAGCCCTGTCCGCTCCTATGCGAACGTCGACTGCAACCCGCCGTTCATCGCCCGCGCCAAGGGCGACCGCATCTTTGACATCGACGGCAACGAATACATCGATTACGTCGGTTCCTGGGGCCCGATGGTCGTCGGCCATGCGCATCCGAACGTCGTGAAAGCCCTGCAGGAGGCTGTCACGCGCGGCACGAGCTACGGCGCACCGACGCTGCTCGAAAGCGAGCTCGCAAAGCTCGTGCAGAGCGTTTATCCCTCCGTCGAGATGATTCGCATGGTCAATTCCGGTACGGAGGCCACGATGTCTGCCCTGCGCCTCGCGCGTGGCTACACGGGACGCGACAAGATTCTGAAATTCATCGGCTGCTACCACGGCCACAGCGACAGCCTGCTCGTCAACGCGGGCAGCGGCATGGCGACGTTCGGCGTGCCGAGCTCGCCGGGTGTCACGAAAGGAACGGCGCAGGACACGCTGACCGTGCCGTACAACGACATCGACGCGCTCAAAAAAGTCATGGACGAGCATGGCGACGAGATTGCCGCCGTCATCGTCGAGCCGGTCGCGGGCAACATGGGCTGCGTCCCGCCGCGGCAGGGCTATCTGCGCGCGATGCGCGAGCTCACGGAAGCGCACGGCACGCTGCTGATTTTCGACGAAGTCATGTGCGGTTTCCGCGCCTCGCTCGGCGGCGCGCAGGCGGCCTATGGCATCACGCCGGACCTCACGACGCTCGGCAAGATCATCGGCGGCGGCCTGCCCGTCGCGGCGTATGGCGGCCGTCGCGAGATCATGGAAAAAGTTTCGCCCGCTGGCCCCGTCTATCAGGCAGGCACGCTCTCGGGCAACCCGCTCGCCATGACGGCGGGCATCGAGACGCTGAAAATCATCACGGCGGAGCCCGAGCCCGGCCAGCCTGACTACAGTCGCGTCCTCACGCTCAAGACGAAGAAGCTCCTCTTGGGCTGGCAGGAACAGGCGAAGAAAGCTGGCGTCACCATCCAGGCACACCAGGCAGGCAGCATGTTCGGCATCTTCTTCAATGAGCATGAAGTCTGGAACTTCGACGATTCCTGCGCCTCCGATCAGGAAGCGTTCAAAGTCTGGTTCAAGTCCATGCTCGAGCAGGGCATCTACCTCGCTCCGAGCCAGTTCGAGACCCTCTTCATGAGCGGCGCCCACACCGACGAAGACATCGACCGCACGATTGAAGCGGCAGGCAAGGCCTTCTCCGACGTCGCGAAGAGCCGGAAGTAACGAGGATTGGCAGCGCCATCACGACGATGACCGCGACCACAAGAATCCGCCGCCGAAGCCGAAGAAGGAGACAAAGAAGTCGACGAACAGCCATTCGGAAAGCGAAGTCTGGACGGCCGGTGCCATCGGCGCCGTCATTGGCGCAGTCCTCGCGAAAAATACCTGATAAGGCAGCCGTTGGCGCTTTAGCGCTTACGGATGCCTTAGCCATTTGCCGATAGGCAAATAGCATCCTTTTTGACGCTGCTTGAACACTGGAAAGCCACTGCATTCCCTTCGGAGTGCAGCGGCTTTTCGTATCTATCGGGAAGTTGCGCTTTGGGGCGGATGTGTTACACTATGCTGTAGGAAAAGAGGATTTTTCATGAGAAAGGTAGAATGATAGGAGGTAAGATTTTTGCGCATCATCACAACGGAATCCTATCAGGAGATGAGCCTCGAAGCGACGAAGATTGTTGCGGGGCAGGTCTATCTGAAGCCGACGAGCGTGCTCGGTCTCGCGACGGGCAGCACGCCGGAAGGGCTGTATGACAACCTCGTGGCTGTCCATCGGACGATCGGCCTCGACTTTTCGGAGGTCACGACGTTCAATCTCGATGAGTACATCGGCATGGCGCCGGAGAATCCGCAGAGCTATCACTATTTCATGCACAAGCATTTTTTCGATCTCGTGAACGTGCGGCCGGAAAACATCTTCATCCCCGACGGGTGTGCAGAGGATGTGCCGGCGGCCTGCAAGGCGTATGACAAGCTCATCCGCGAGAAAGGCGGCATTGACCTGCAGGTGCTCGGCATCGGCCGCAACGCGCACATTGGCTTCAACGAGCCGGATGTGAAGTTCGAGGCGACGACGCACAAGGTGAAGCTCGATGACGAGACAATCCAGGCGAACGCGCGCTTTTTCGAGGATGAAGAAGCGGTGCCGCGCTATGCCATCAGCATGGGCATCAAGACCATCATGCTCGCACGCCATGTCATCCTGCTCGCAAGCGGCCCGGAGAAAGCTGAGGCCGTCAAGAAGGCGGTCTGCGGCAGCGTGAGCCCGGCCGCACCGGCGTCCATCCTGCAGCTGCATCAGGACGTCACGGTCATCGTCGACCGTGAGGCGGCCTCGATGCTCCCGGAGGAATATCAGCATGGGGCGCATGAAATCTTTTGATGAACCACATCTTCGGGAGGGGATTTTTCTATGGGAAACTGGTTTGAAAAACTGCAGAGCATCGGCAAGGCGCTCATGCTGCCGATTGCCGTCCTGCCGGCCGCGGCCCTGCTGCTGCGCCTCGGCGCACCGGACGTGCTGAACATCCCGTTCGTCACGAAGGCGGGCGGCGCCATCTTTGACAATCTCGCATTGATTTTCTCCATCGGCATCGGCGTCGGCCTCGCAAAAGACAACAACGGCGCGGCCGGTCTCGCAGGTGCCGTCGGCTATCTCGTGCTGACGTCGGGTCTCAAGGCCATCAATGCCGACCTCAACATGAGCGTGCTCGCTGGTATCCTCTCGGGCCTCGAAGCGGGCATCCTCTACAACCGCTATCATGACATCAAGCTGCCGGAGTTCCTCGGCTTCTTCGGCGGGCGGCGCTTCGTGCCGATCGTGACAGCTGTCGTCTCGCTCGTGCTCGCGCTGGTCTTCGGCGTCATCTGGGGGCCGTGCCAGGCGTTCATCCATGCCGTCGGCGAGTGGATTATCGGCGCGGGCGTCGTCGGCACGTTCGTCTATGGCGTGCTGAACCGCCTGCTGATTCCCTTCGGCCTGCACCATATCCTCAACAGCTTCATCTGGTTCGTCTTCGGCGAGTACACGACGCCGGACGGCGTCGTCGCGACGGGCGACCTCAACCGCTTCTTTGCAGGCGATCCGCATGCGGGCATGTTCATGGCAGGTTTCTACATCATGATGATGTTCGGCATGCCGGCCGTCGCGCTCGCGATGTACCATGCGGCGAAAAAAGAGAACCGTCCGAAGATTGCCGGTGCGCTCGCATCCGTCGCGTTCACGGCGTTCCTCACGGGCATCACGGAACCGATTGAGTTCATGTTCATGTTCATCGCGCCGGTGCTCTACGGCATCCATGCCGTGCTGACGGGCCTCGCGCTTTCCGTCGCCTATGCGCTCGGCATCCTGCACGGCTTCGGTTTCTCGGCGGGCTTCATCGACTACGTGCTGAACTTCGGCCTCGCGACGAAGCCGCTCCTCATCATCCCGGTCGGCCTCGCGTTCGGCGTTGTCTACTACGTGATTTTCAGCTGGGCCATCCGCCACTACGACCTGCCGACCATCGGCCGCTATGACGACGAGGGCCTCGACGAAGAAACGGATGAGGCGACGAAAGCCGATGATTATACGGAGGCGATGGTCGCGAACCTCGGCGGTCTCGACAATCTCGAGGATGTCGGCTATTGCGTCACGCGCCTGCGCCTGACGGTCAAGGACCCCGAAAAGGTTGATGAAGAAGCCATCAAGCGCATGGGCGTGCGCGGCATTTTCACGAAGGGCAGAGCCGTGCAGGTCGTCATCGGCACGCATGCCGAACTCGTGGCCAATGACATCAACAAACTGCGGAAAAAGTGAGAACCATGAAAGCAATCACCAATGGCAAGTTCATCCTGCCAGACGAAAACGACGAATTCCAAGTGAGGACGGGGAACGTCCTCCTGTATGATGAGATGGGCATCCATACCGTCAAGGACGCTGCATCTTTCGATGCAGCGGCAGACGGTGTCGCTCCCGCGGATATTCTCGACGCGGGCGGTTGCTATGTCGCTCCTGGTTTCCTCAACGTCCACATCCACGGCTGCGGTGGCGCCGACACGATGGACGAAGACACCGATGCCCTCACGACGATCCGCAAGAAGCAGGCCGAGATGGGCGTCACGGCCTTCCTGCCGACGACGATGACGTGCCCGTGGAATGAAATCGCAGGCGCGCTGACGCGCGTGCGGACGGCCATGAAGATGCGTGGCGTCGGTGCCGAGATCCTCGGCGCGCACATGGAAGGGCCGTTCATCAGCCCGGCCGAGAAAGGCTCGCAGGAGGAAACGAACATCCTCTCGGCCGATTTCGCGAAGCTCGCGCCGTTCTCCGATGTCGTGCGCCTCGTGACGCTCGCGCCGGAGGAACTGCCACTGCGCGACACGGCGGCAGCGCATGGCATGGAGACGTCGCCCGAGGAACACGACTGGAGCTTCATCGAGCGGTGCGAAGACGCCGGCATCACCGTTTCCATCGGCCATACGGCTGCGACGTATGAAATGGCGGCTGCT
>ONJV01000005.1 GCA_900318215.1 uncultured Veillonellaceae bacterium | reverse complement strand
AAGAACACGCGCGAGAACTTCAGGTTCTCTGCCCAGAAGATCGATGCCGCGAAGGGCGCCTCAGAGCCGCGCGTCGCCTTCTCGACCACCAACTACCACGTGTTCAGGAGCTACATGTACGCGCACGAGGCAGGCCTCGACGCCGAGGGCATCGCCGCCCCGACCAAGCTCTACTTCTGGCCCAACGCGTTCCTCCGCGAGTTTGTCGGCCTGCTCGCCGCACGCCCCGTGCAGATCCTGCTGGCGTTTGCCCTGATCTCCGTCGTGTACGTGGGTGCCGAGTTCATCATGCTCTTGGGCTAGGGCATAGCGCCTGCAATGGCAAAAAAGGGACGGCCCCCTGTCACCGGGGCCGTCCTCGTGTTCTGCTCCTTTGAGCGGCGTCCTACTCGTAGCCGCGCGCGAGGTCGGCCACGATGTCTGCGCAACTGTCGATGGACTTGATGAGCGAGGTCACGCTGCTGCCCGAGTTGACGCCCGCGTCCAGGTTTCCGAGCAGCTCGCTCTGGTAGTAGCTTCCCTGCGCGGGGTCGAAGTTGCCCCGCTTGTTTGCCTCGACGGCCGCGAGCACAGCCCCTTCGACGAGCGGTGCATCAAGCATTCTGACCGCATGATCCTCGAGCGCCTCGACGACCATCTCCGTCGTCATGACAGCACTGCCCATATCCATGAGCACGGCGACGCCATCGCCCGCATCGACGGCCTCGCATGCCGCGAGAATCCGGTCGAAACTCGTGCCGGCCGTGCCGTCTTCGAGCCCGCCGGCAGCGGCGATCCGCGCCTCCGGCGCCATCATCTTCGCGATTTCGACGACGCCTTCTGCCAGCCTCTGGCTGTGCGATACGATGACGATTCCCACCATGACAGTCATCTCCCCCTCAAAGTGCCTTCTCGAACTCTTCCAGAATCATGAGCGAAGACGTCGCGCCCGGATCCTGATGGCCGATGCTGCGCTCGCCGAGATAGCTTGCGCGCCCTTTCGTCGCGAGAATCGTCTTCGTGTATTCGACGCCCTTGCGCGCGGCCTCGACGGCCTCGTGGACAGCCGCCTTCATATCCTTGCCTGCCGCGAGTGCTTCCTTGTACGCCTTGCAGGCCGGCATCTGCGCATCGAGCATCGTCTTCTCGCCCTCATGCGCCTTGCCGCGCATCTGGACGCCACCGATGGCCGCATCGAAAGCCGCCGCGAAATCCTCGGGCGTCATCTCCGTCTTGCCCTTGAGCGCTGCGCCTGCCTTCATGTAGGCCGTGCCGTAGAGCGGTCCCGAAGCGCCGCCGACGTTCGAGACGAGCGCCATGCCGATGCCCTTGAGGATGGCCCCGAGGTCTTTTTCCGCGAGCTCCGGCAGCTTCTTCTCAACGGCTGCAAAGCCGCGCGCGAGATTGATGCCGTGGTCGCCATCGCCGATGGCATTGTCGAGCTCCGTCAGGAAGTCCTTCTCATCTTCGATGCGTTTCGCCGTCGCCTGCACGATGGCCACGAATTTCTTGTTATCGATCATAAACTTCGCCCCAATCACAGAATTTTCTGCCTCACATCAGCGATGGATGGCCGCCGTGTCCGCTGGAGCATCATAAAGGCGCTTGAGCTCGTCGTCGAGGCGCAGCAGCGTCAGCGAGAAGCCGGCCATCTCGATGGAGGTCATGTAGTTCCCTACCATTGTATCATAAACTTTGACATTTTTCTCCTTGAGATAGTCCTGGACGAAGTTGTTGACGATGTAGAGCTCCATGAGCGGCGTCGCGCCCATGCCGTTGACGATGACGGCGACTTCCTTGCCGCTGTAGTCGATGTCCGCGAGAATCTTGTCGAGCAGCTGCTTCGCGATTTCATTCGCCTTCTGGAGTTTCTCGCGATGCGTGCCCGGCTCGCCGTGGATGCCGATGCCGATCTCCATCTCGTCCTCCGGCAGCTCGAAGCCCGGCTTGCCCGCCGCCGGCACCGTGCAAGGCTTTATCGCCATGCCCATCGTGCGGACGTTTGCGATAACCTTTTCGGCCACAGCCTTGACTTCTTCGAGCGTGCCGCCCTCTTCGGCCCGCGCGCCTGCAATCTTGTGCACGAGAATCGTGCCCGCGACGCCGCGGCGGCCCGTCGTGAACGAGCTGTCTTCGACGGCGACATCGTCATTGACAACGACATAATCTGCCTTGATGTCATCATCCTTCGCCATATCGACGGCCATCTCGAAGTTCATGACGTCGCCCGTATAGTTCTTGACGATGCAGAGCACGCCCGCATCCGTCGCGACGGCCTTGATGCCCTCGTAAACCATGTCCGGCGTCGGCGAGGTGAAGACCGGGCCCGCGACGGCCGCATCGAGCATGCCGCGCCCGACATAGCCGCCATGCGCTGGCTCATGGCCGCTGCCGCCGCCCGAGACGAGCGCGACCTTGCCCTGCTTGCGCTCCTTGCGCACGACGATGTTGCCAGCCTCGAGCTTCTCGAGCTTCTGCGGACGGGATTTCACGAGTCCTTCAATCATTTCCTGCTCGACATTCTCGACGTCATTGATGATTTTCTTCATGATGAAAAAACCTCCCCCGACATGATGTGAAACCTTATTGACAGAATTGTCACGTTTTCCCACTAGGAGTAGTATAGCAAGAAATAGGACAAAATTCAAGTGAAGCAATACAAAAAGCCGACTCCATCCGCAACGGGGAGCCAGCTTTCCCTGATTCTTTTTTCATCCTGCCTTCACAAGCACGCGCTTCTTGCAGAACGCGATGCCGTAGCGCCAGATGGTTTGGACGCCTGCAGCTTCGAGTTCTGCGACGTATGCTTTTTCTTCCATCTGCTGACAGGCAGCGTCGGCTGCAGATGCGAGCTCGTCCTCTTCCTTGACGGATTTGAACTCCATGATGACACCGGGCAGCCCGCGGTTTTTCGGCAGCATCGCAAGATCGAAGCGCCCATAGCCGCTCTCGCGATTGGAGACAACGCGATAGTCATTTTCATAGTAGAGCACGCAGCCGAGCATGAGTCCGTGGTAGAAGCTTTCCGGATTCGCCACATCGTGCGAACTCACAGCGCGCAAGAGGATGCCTTGGAAGATGCGCTGGAAATCCTCTGCCCGTCCTTGCTGCAGCGCAAGCCCCATCTTGTAAAACGAGACGACGCCATAGCTCCGATCCACGCGGTTCATGATTTCTTTCTGGAAGAGCATGCGGATTTCGCGGTTCGGAATTGCGAGCTCGTACATGCGCTCGCCACCACCAAGACGAACACTCCCGATGGCCTTGAGATAGCCTGTCTGGAGGAGCATCGTATAGATGTCGCCGCTGTTTTTCCCGATGGTGCTGTAAATGACACCTTCGCTGATTGCTGTTGTCACCGTGCCGCCAGTCAGAAGTGACTGGAGCTCTCCCCAGCGCTCTTCATCCGCCTGCGCCAGCAACGTCTGAATGATGTCATTGCCGGAGGTGTTGACCCAATAGGCTTCGGCCTCGCAGTGCTCGCTGAAATAATTGTTGATCGACCAAGGATTATAAATTTCCCTTCCTTGAATATCATAGCCATCATACCATTCAGCAAGTTCTGCGAGCTTGTCCTCATGACCGAGATCATGCGCGAGTTTTTCGACTTCCTCTTTTGTATAGCCACAAGCATCGGCAAAACCGCCGCGGAAAACCGTTGATACCTTGAGATTGTTGAGCCCGCTGAAGATGCTTTCCTTCGCAATGCGCAACACCCCCGTCAAAATCGCGAAATCGAGCGCGGGATTTGATTTCAATGCCGAAGCAAAGAAGCCGCGATAAAAGTCAATGGCTTCATCGTAATATCCATGCGACCATGCAGACTGGAGCGGCGCGTCGTATTCATCGATCAGCAGCACGGCATTCCGGCCATAGTAATTGCGGAGCATCTTGCAAAAAAGAGTGAGTGCACGGCGCATAAGGCCTAGGTCGCCTTTCCGCCACAACAGCGTATGAAACGCCTCTTTGTCCTCTTGCGAAACCTTGTCACTTTCTCCTAAAAACCGAAAGTTCTGGCAGACATCCTGCAAGCCAAACGCAATGAATTCCTGCATGGATTCCCATGTATTCGAATCCCAGTCCCTGAGCGTCAGAAAGATGACGGGCCGCGTCCCCTGCTCTGCCATGGCGACAGGGTCATCCATGACCTTGAGACCCTCGAAAAGCTTCCGATGTTCCTCGGCGTCTTCGATGTCGAGGAACTGCTGCGTCATCGACATGAGCAGCGTCTTCCCAAACCGCCGCGGCCGCGTCAGGAGCGTCACATCGGCATGACCGCGAAAAAACTCGCTGAGAAACGTCGTCTTGTCCACGAAGTAATAGTTGTTGTTGCGGAGCTTCGCAAAATATTCCGTCCCAATGGGCATAACTGTGTTCATCAAAATTCACCCGCTTTCACAAAAACTCGTTTTACTTACAGTATAAACGAGTTTTTGGCAAAAGAAAAGAACCCGCAGAAATGGCGAACTGCGGGTTCTCTTCATGGGCATCGGCGTCCCGCACGGCCGAGACTCCTGTCGATGCCCATGTCTTGCTATTTGTTTTTCAGACGAACAAGATTACTTGTTCATAGCCTCCTGCACAGAGACAGCAACGGCGACGGTCATGCCGACCATCGGGTTGTTGCCAGCGCCGATGAGGCCCATCATGTCGACGTGTGCCGGCACGGAGGACGAGCCTGCGAACTGCGCATCACTGTGCATGCGGCCCATCGTGTCGGTCATGCCGTAGGAAGCAGGGCCGGCTGCCATGTTGTCCGGATGGAGCGTACGGCCCGTGCCGCCGCCGGAAGCGACCGAGAAGTACTTCTTGCCCTTCTCGATGCACTCCTTCTTGTACGTGCCGGCAACCGGATGCTGGAAGCGCGTCGGGTTCGTGGAGTTGCCCGTGATGGAGATGTCAACATCCTCGAGGTGCATGATAGCAACGCCTTCGGGAACGGAATCAGCGCCATAGCACTTGACTTTCGCACGCTCGCCATCGCTGTAAGCGATCTTATCGACGACGTTGACCTTGTTGGCCTTGTAGTCATACTCCGTCACGACATACGTGAAGCCGTTGATGCGGCTGATGATCTGGGCAGCATCTTTGCCGAGGCCGTTGAGGATGACGCGCAGCGGGTTCTTGCGGACCTTGTTCGCCGTCATCGCGATGCCGATGGCGCCTTCTGCTGCTGCGAAGGACTCATGGCCTGCGAGGAATGCGAAGCAGCCAGCCTTCTCGTCGAGGAGCATGGCGCCGAGGTTGCCATGGCCGAGACCGACTTTGCGGTGGTCGGCAACGGAGCCCGGCACGCAGAATGCCTGGAGGCCTTCGCCGATAGCCTTTGCAGCGTCAACAGCTTTCGTGCAGCCCTTCTTGATGGCGATGGCAGCGCCGAGCGTGTACGCCCATTTTGCATTCTCGAATGCGATCGGCTGGAGGTCTTCGACCGTCTTGTACGGGTCGATGCCCTTGTCGTTGCAGATCTTGCGTGCATCTTCGATGGACGCGATTCCGTATTTCTTGCAGACTTCGTTGATTTTGTCAATGCGGCGCTCATAGCCTTCGAATAATGACATGGATTTCATTCCTTTCGATTACCAGAAACTCGAATCTCTTTGCGTGAGAAATGATGAATTACTCTTCGCGCGGATCGATGGTCTTCACGGCATCAGCAAAACGGCCCTTCGTGCTCGTGTTTGCCTTGATGGCTTCGTTGGCGTCCTTGCCCTTGCGGACAGCTTCGAGGACTTTGCCAACCTGCACGACTTCGTAGCCGATGATGCGGCCTTCTTTGTCGAGGCCGAGTTTCGTGACATAACCTTCAGCGAGTTCGAGGTAACGCGGGCCCTTCTTGAGCGTGCCATAGAGCGTGCCGACCTGGCTGCGGAGGCCTTTGCCGAGGTCGTCGAGACCAGCGCCGATGGGCAGGCCGTCATCGGAGAACGCCGTCTGGCTGCGGCCATAGGCGATCTGGAGGAACAGCTCGCGCATCGCCGTGTTGATGGCGTCGCAGACGAGGTCCGTGTTGAGAGCTTCGAGAACCGTGAGGCCCGGGAGGATCTCCGCTGCCATGGCTGCGGAATGCGTCATGCCGGAGCAGCCGATCGTCTCGACGAGGCACTCCTGGATGATGCCTTCTTTGACGTTCAGCGTGAGCTTGCAAGCGCCCTGCTGCGGTGCGCACCAGCCAACGCCATGCGTCAGGCCGCTGATGTCCTGGACGTTCTTGGACTTGACCCACTTGCCTTCTTCAGGAATCGGGGCTGCGCCGTGGTGAACTTCCTGCGTGACAGTCGCCATGTCTTCCACTTTCTGTGAATAAGCAATCATTGTTCGTATTCCTCTCTTCTACTAAATCAAAGATGGCTCAAAGCTCGACGAGGTTCTTGCCCGTCATTTCCTTCGGGATCTCGACGCCTGCGAGCGTGAGGAGCGTCGGAGCGATGTCGCAGAGCGCACCGTCCTTGACGGATTTCACGCGGTCGGAGACGACGATGAACGGGACGGCGTTCGTCGTGTGCTTCGTGAACGGCTGGTTGTTGACGTAGTCCATCATCTTGTCCGCGTTGCCGTGGTCTGCCGTGATGCAGACCTCGCCGCCGACTTCCTTGATGGCAGCCACAAAGCGGCCGACGCAGCTGTCGACGGTCTCGACGGCCTTGACGACCGCCGGGAACACGCCCGTATGGCCGACCATGTCGCAGTTCGCGTAGTTGAGAATGATGAAGTCGTACTTCTCGGAGCGGATGGCCTCGCAGACCTTGTCCGTGACCTCGACGGCGCTCATCTCCGGCTGGAGATCATACGTCGCGACTTTCGGGCTCGGCACGAGGATGCGGTCCTCGCCCTTGTACGGCTCTTCGACGCCGCCGTTGAAGAAGAACGTGACATGCGCGTACTTCTCGGTCTCGGCGATGCGCAGCTGCGTCATGCCCTGGTCCTGGATGACTTCGCCGAGCGTCTTGTCGATGGACTCGGGCGGGAAAGCGACTTTCGCATTCATGCCGTCCTCGTACTGGGAGAACGTCGTGAACGGAATCTTGAGGCTCTCGTCGCGCTCGAAGCCATCGAATTTCTCGTCCGTGAACGCATGCGTGAGCTGGCGCGCACGGTCGGGGCGGAAGTTAAAGAAGATGGCGCCGTCGCCGTTCTTCATGCCCTCGTAGCCCTTGACGACGAACGGAACGACGAACTCGTCGTTGACGTCATTGCCGTAGCTGGCTTTGAGGCCTGCCACAGCGCTGTCCGAGGCAACGCCTTCGGCGTGAGCGATGGCCTCATAGGCCTTCTGCTCGCGGTCCCAGCGATGATCGCGGTCCATCGCATAGTAGCGGCCGCTGACCGTTGCGATCGTGCCGACGCCGATTTCCTTGCACTTTGCTTCGAGCTCTTCAAGGTACGGCTGTGCGCTCTGCGGCGGCACGTCGCGGCCGTCGAGGAACGCATGGACGTAGACGTCCTTGACGCCTTCGCGCTTTGCCATCTCGAGCAGTGCATAGAGATGATCCTGGTGGCTGTGGACGCCGCCCGGGGAGACGAGGCCCATCAGATGGACGGCACCGCCTTTTTCCTTCGCGCCCTGCATGATGGAGAGCAGCGCTTCATTCTTGAAGAAGTCGCCGTTCTTGATGTCGCGCGTGATGCGCGTGAGCTGCTGATAGACGAGGCGGCCGGCGCCGATGTTCGTATGGCCGACTTCGGAGTTGCCCATCTGGCCGTCCGGCAGGCCGACGAATTCGCCCGAGGCCTGCAGGTGGCTGGAGTTATAGTTTGCGAGGAGGCCGTCGAGGACCGGGGTCTTCGCCGCTTCCACCGCGTTGCTCTTGTCGAGCTTGCCGCCGAGGCCGCAGCCATCCATGATGATCAGGGCCACCGGTGCATTCTTGAGTTTTGCCATGTGTCTTGCTTTCTCCTTCTGTGTCAATCAGAAGTTGACGATCTCGCTGAAGTCTTTCGCCTTGAGCGAAGCGCCGCCAACGAGGGCGCCGTCGACGTTCGGCTGCTTCATGAGGTCTTTGATCGTCGCAGGCTTCACGCTGCCGCCATACTGGATGCGGATGCTGTCTGCAGCCGCCTGGCCGAACTTGCCAGCGACCGTCTCGCGGATGTGCTTGCAGACTTCCTCTGCCTGCTCGAAGGACGCCGTCTTGCCCGTGCCGATTGCCCAGATCGGCTCATAAGCGATGACGAGCTTGGCAACCTCTTCCGGCTTGAAGCCAGCGAGGGCCTCGAGCACCTGGAACGCGACCATTTCGAGATAGGAGCCGCGCTCGCGGATCTCGAGCGGCTCGCCGCAGCAGATGATCGGCGTGATGCCAGCAGCGAAAGCAGCATGAGCGCGCTTGTTGACGCCCTCATCCGTCTCGCCGAAATAGCCGCGCCGCTCGCTGTGGCCGAGGACGCAGTAGTCGACGCCGATTTCCGTCAGCATCTTCGTGGAGACCTCGCCCGTGAATGCGCCGTGGTCTTCCCAATGGACATTCTGTGCACCGACATGGATGTTCGTGCCTTTGACAGCGTCAGCGACAGAGGAGAGTGCCGTTGCCGTCGGGCAGACGACGACCGTGACCTTCGCATCCTTGACGAGCGGTGCGAGATCCTTGACGAGCGAAACGCCCTCAGCGATCGTGTTGTTCATCTTCCAGTTGCCAGCGATGATCGGAGTTCTTGCCATTTCGATGATACCTCCAAATATATTCGGAATACAGGCGGGAGAACTCCTCCCGCCTCCATTCCTGAAACATGAAATCGAATGTCTTATTTATCCGCGATAGCAGCGATGCCCGGCATCTCTTTGCCTTCGAGGAACTCGAGCGTTGCGCCGCCGCCCGTGGAGACGTGCGAGATCTTGTCCGTCAGGCCCGTCTTCTTGAGGGCTGCAACAGAGTCGCCGCCGCCGACGATCGAGATGGCGCCGTTCTCCGTTGCCTTTGCAACAGCTTTTGCAACGGCCAGCGTGCCGCCAGCGAAGTCGTCATACTCGAACACGCCCATCGGGCCGTTCCAGATGACCGTCTTTGCGCCTTCGAGAGCCTTCGTGTAAGCCTCGGACGTCTTCGGGCCGGAATCAAGAGCATCCCAGCCATCTTCGACTTTGTCGACATCGACGATCTTCGTCTTGCCTTCCGTCGCATACTTCTTGTCTGCCGGGAACATATTCGCGACTTTGAGATCGAGCGGCAGGACGACTTTGACGCCCTTGTCTTCCGCCTTCTTGAGGAGCTCGCGTGCGAGATCGTACTTGTCCGGCTCGCAGAGGCTGTCGCCGATTGGCAGGCCCTTGGCTGCATCGAACGTATGCGCCATGCCGCCGCCGATGATGATCGTGTCAACCTTGTCAATCATGTTGCTGATGACGCCGATCTTGTCGGAGACTTTCGCACCGCCGATGATGGCGACGAACGGACGCTGCGGGTTCTCGAGCGTCTTGCCGATGTAGTTGATTTCCTTCTCCATCAGGAAGCCAGCGACCGTCTCGAGGTACTTCGGAACGCCTGCGTTCGAAGCATGCGCACGATGGGACACGCCGAATGCGTCATCGACAGCGACATCAGCGAGCGATGCGAGCTGCTTTGCGAACTCGGGGTCGTTCTTCTTCTCTTCCTTGTGATAGCGGAGGTTCTCGAGCAGCAGGACTTCGCCCGGCTTCAGAGCCTTGGCCTTTTCCTCAGCCTCGGGGCCGACGCAGTCGGAAGCCCACTGCACGTCGCGCTTCAGCAGCTCGGAAAGGTGCTTGACGAGGTGCTTCGTGGAGAACTGCGGCTCGCGCGCCTCGGTCGGACGGCCGATGTGGCAGGCGAGCACGAGAGCTGCACCGTGGTCGAGCAGGTAGTTCAGCGTCGGCAGCGTGCGGACCATGCGCGTGTCGTTCGTGATGTTCTGATTCTCATCGAACGGAACGTTGTAGTCCACGCGGACGAAGACTTTCTTGCCCTTGACGTCGATGTCTTTGATGGTTTTCTTATCCATACTGGTAACGCCTCCAAAATGAAATGGATTCACATGGAACCATAGAAAAGAGGCCCGGCCCAAACTTCGGCCGGACCTCTAAAGATCTTAGTCTTGTTCAGCTTTCAAGCTTCCAAGAGGAAATTATTTGACTTCCTCGGAGAAGTACTTGATCGTGCGAACCATCTGGCTCGTGTAGCTGTTCTCGTTGTCGTACCAGGAAACAACCTGGACGAGCGTGTTGCCGTCGCCCGTCGGGACAACCATCGTCTGCGTAGCATCGAAGAGGGAGCCGAAACGCATGCCGACAACGTCCTTGGAGACGATCTCGTCCGTGTTGTAGCCGAAGGACTCCGTCGCTTCCTTCTTCATCTGAGCGTTGACCTGGTCAACCGTGACTTCGCCCTTGACGACAGCATAGAGGAGCGTCGTGGAGCCCGTCGGGGTCGGAACGCGCTGTGCAGCACCGATGAGCTTGCCATCGAGTTCCGGAAGAACGAGGCCGATCGCCTTTGCTGCGCCGGAGGACGTCGGGACGATGTTCTCGGAAGCTGCGCGGCTGCGGCGGAGGTTGCCTTTGCGCTGCGGGCCATCGAGCGTCATCTGGTCGCCCGTGAAGGCATGAATCGTCTGCATGATGCCGCTCTTGATCGGAGCGAGGTCATTCAGAGCCTTTGCCATCGGAGCGAGGCAGTTCGTCGTGCAGGAAGCAGCGGAGATGATCTTCGTGCCAGCCGGGATTGTCTTGTGGTTGACGTTGTAGACGATCGTCGGGAGGTCTTTGCCAGCCGGAGCGGAGATGACGACTTTCTTAGCGCCAGCTTCGAGATGAGCGGAGGCTTTCTCTTTGGACGTATAGAAGCCCGTGCACTCGAGGACGACGTCGACGTCATGCTTTGCCCAAGGAATGTTCTTGGCATCCTTCTCGGCATAGATCTTGATCGTCTTGCCTTTGACCGTGATGCTGTCTTCGCCAGCCTCGACCGTGTCAGCATACTCGTACTTGCCCTGGGAGGAATCGTACTTCAGAAGGTAAGCGAGCATCTTCGGGCTCGTGAGGTCGTTGATAGCGACGACTTCATAACCCTCAGCGTCGAACATCTGACGGAATGCGAGACGGCCGATACGACCAAAACCATTGATAGCAACTTTTACTGCCATTTGAAAAATACCCCCTAAGTGATATAGAAGCTTTTTACTCTCTCATAATACAATATTCGGGGCCCGATTGTCAATGGAATTTCATAAACAAGAGCAATTCTTCCATTATTTTTTCTTAGCGAGGAAAGCCGCTTTAGGACGGCTTTCCTGTCCTTCAGCGGCTTTCATCATAAATGAGATTTATGCTTCCTGTTTTTTCTCGTTCTTCTCGAGCGCGAGCAGCGACTGCACGAGGATGGCGCACTCGAGGCGCTTCTTCTGGATGGCGCAGCCAATCTCGTACGGCTTCCGGATATCGCCGTGGAAGAGGTCGGCATTTGCATGGCAGCCGCCCGAGCAGAAGAACCGTGCCCAGCAATCGCGGCACTTCTCTTTGTTCAACACATGGCTCTCGCGGAAATACTGCGGGAGCTCCGTGTTCGTCACGCCCTCTGTCAGCGAGCCGAGGCGGTATCCCTCGCGGCCGACGAACTGGTGGCACGGATAGAGGTCGCCATTTTCCGCAACGGCGAAGTATTCATGACCTGCGCCGCAGCCCGAGAGGCGCTTCGCGACGCACGGGCCGTTCGAGAGATCCATATTGAAATGGAAGAACCAGAAGCCGTTGCCTTCGCGATGGCATTTCATATAAGCTTCGACGAGGCGGTCATATTCCTCATAGACGCGCGGCAGGTCGTCCTCCGTGATGGCGTACGGGCTGTCTTTGAGCACGACAGGCTCCATCGAGAGGATGTCGAAGCCCTCGTCATGCATGGAAAGCACGTCCTTCGTGAAGTCGAGATTATTGTGCGTATACGTGCCGCGAAGATACGTGTAGACGCCGCGATAATCCCATTCGCCGCCCTTGCGGCTCGCGATGCATTTCTTGAAATTGCGCACGGCGCGGTCGTAGCTGCCGTGGCCGCCGACATCGGGGCGCATGGCATCGTGGACTTCCTTGCGGCCGTCGAGCGAGAGCACGAGCGAGAAATCGTTGTCATTGAGCCACTTGATATTCTCGTCATTCAGCAGCATGCCGTTCGTCGTCAGCGTAAGCTTGAATTTCTTGCCCGTCTCCTGCTCGCGTTTGCGCGCATACTCCGTGACAGCCTTGACCGTCTTCATGTTCATGAGCGGCTCACCGCCGAAGAAATCGACCTCGCAGTGCTTGCGCGGGCCGCTCTTCTCAATCAGGAAGTCGATGGCCTGGCGGCCGACTTCCGGTGTCATGACGGCGCGTTCCTGGCCATAGCTGCCGCCGTCGCCGAAGCAGTACTTGCAGCGCAGGTTGCAGTCCTGCGCAATCATGAGGCAGAGCGACTTCACGAGGCCGTGCTGGCGGAACGTCGGCGGCACGTCGATATCGGGCGCGAAGAGCTGCTCCATGTCCATGAGCTCGTGGAGCTCGCCGAGCGCCTCGCGGATATCAGATGCTGGATACGTCTGCTGCCAGGCAGCGACAACGTCCTCGTCATTCGTGCCGTCGAACGTATCTATGAGGTCGTAGATCATCTTGTCGATGACATGCACGGCGCCGCTGTTCACATCGAGCAGGATGTACGTGCCGTTCTGCTCGAATTTATGGATTCTTTCTTTCACTTTCTTGAAAATCTCCTAACTTGCACAGAAGTTTCCCATTTTTCCTATGACATGAAAAAGCCTTCCCTCCGATTGGAAGGAAGGCCCGTCTCATGCGATTATTTCTCGCAAACCTGATTTCCTACAGTGCAGGAAGTTTTGCATGCGGACTGGCAGGAAGCCTGGCACTCGCCGCAGCCGCCCGTCTTGAGCGATTTCTGCATCGTCGGCTTGTTGACCGTCTGGATGTGCTTCATCATAAAATCCCCCTTTTTCTCCCGAGTGGGAACATCTTTCTTTATTTTATCGTGTTTTGCCGCTTCATGCAAGGCTTTTTCAGCAAAACTCCATCTTCCGCGCGAAAAACGTCACGATGGAGAGCCCCATCGCGCGCGCAAAATCCTCCGCCGCCGCAAAATTCGCGCCGATGGCATCAGCTCCATGCGCGTCCGAACCGAGCGTCACATACCTGCCGCCGAGCTCATGATAGCGCGCATAGATAGGCGCAAGCTCCTTGAGCGCACGGCGGCTGCCGAGGCGGCGCGTATTGAGCTCGAGCACGACGCCCTGCGCGACAGCCGTGCGCAGCACCGCGTCAATCTCATCCGCGAACGCGCCGTACGAGAGCTCGGGATTCTCATATGGCGCCGTGCGCGCGATGTAATCGATATGGCCGAGCACGTCGATGAAGTCGTGGCACGCAATCATCTCCGCCATCGTGCGGAAGTATTCGCGGTAAAGCTCGTCTTTCTCGCGGCCTTCGAAACATTCCTTCTCGTAGATGTCGATGCCGCGCAAGAGGTGCACGGAGCCGATGACGAGATCGAATGGCGCGCGCGTGACGAACGCGCGGCTCGCCTCTGCCGTCCCTGCCTGCATGCCGACTTCGATGCCGAGATGAAGATTGTCGCCGCGCAGCGGCTCGTACTGCTTCCAGTACGCTGCAGGGTCGAACGAAAAATCGAGCTCGCCCGGGAAATCGACATCGAGATGCTCTGTAAAGACGATGCCTAGCCCCCGCGCCCGCGCCGCCTTGAGCGCATCCTCGGCCGTCATATCCGAATCGGCAGAAAACGATGTATGGCTGTGGCTGTCAAAGATCATTATGCCGCACCTTTCTCTGATAGGAACCGCATGGTTTTTTCGGCTTACTGTGCTGACTGCTCCGCTGCATACGCCTCTTCGAGCGCATGCGCGAGCTGGTCGGGGCACGACGTCGGACGCGCGCCGCACTTCGTGCCTTTGACGCGGCCGATGACATCGTCGATGTTCATGCCGACGACGAGCTCTGAAATGCCCGTTGTATTGCCGTTGCAGCCGCCCTCGAACGACACGCTCTTTATGGTCTTGCCGTCGAGATCGACCGTGATGCTCCGCGAGCACGTTCCCTTTGTTTTGTAAACGTATGACATATTTGTCGCCTCCTACGATTTCCCTCTATCTTATCCGATTTTCCCGCACTATGCAAGATGTGACGTCCGGCCATCCAGACATTCCGCCCTCGTGTTCAAAAAAATTTCCTCTTTGTCACGAATATTTTAAGATTTCACTAGATGAATTGTCCCATATGCGTTATAATAAGAATGAATTACCGAAAGGAGCCCGCGATGGACAGCGCATCTACCCCCACGTACCCGACCGCATTTTCAAAAGAGGTCTTCAACATGCTTGACGACCTCGACCAGCATCTCTATTTCCAGTGGGATCTCACGCGCGACTGCGTGACGCTGCACAAGCCCATCCCGCACCGCTTCCGCGAATTGCCGACCTGCGTGCCGCAGGCCTCGACGATGTTCTGGACGGAAAAGCTCATCCATCCGGAGGACCGCCCGATTCTGCACGCCTACCTCCACGCCATCTTCCGCACGCGCAAGACGGATCTCCCCATGCGCAAAGCGAGCTGCAAGCTCCGCATCCGCCATCACCGCGGCAGCTATCTCTGGGCCGAAGTACACATCATCACGTTCTTCGAAAACGGCCTCCCGACGGTCGCCTACGGCAACCTCCGCAGCATCCAGGCGCAGAAGCTCTGGCAGATGCGCATGCAGGCGAAAGCTGACCGCGACAGCCTCACAGGGCTCCTGCGCAAAGAAGCTGCCATCTCGCAGATGGAGAACTGCATCGACGGACTCGTTCCCGACCATGATCAGGCGGCCATGCTGCTCATCGACGCCGATGGCTTCAAGGAAATCAACGACAACTTCGGCCACCTCTTCGGCGACGGCGTGCTCTCCGAAATGGGCCGTACCATCAAAGACCACTTCCGCCAGAGCGACATCAAGGGGCGCATCGGCGGCGACGAATTCCTCGTGCTGCTGCGCGACACGCAGGACGTCGACGGCATCCACCGCCACCTCGCCTCTCTCTTGCACCGCTTGCACCGCGACTACCAGAGCGGCGGGCGCACGCTGCCGTTTTCCATCAGCATCGGCGTCGCACTCTACCCTGAGCACGGCACGACATACCGCGACCTCTTCGCGCACGCCGACCGAGCTCTTTATGAAGCGAAGAGCCGCGGCAAGAACCAGTTCCAGTTCTACAAGCCGAAATTCTATCAAGCTGCCACGACGAAGAACAGCCGCGACCCGAACAGCACGGTCGACCTGCAGATGAAGGCGTTCGAAGACAACATGGTCGAATTCATCCTGCAGCTCTTTTATGAAACAAACAGCCCTGAGGCCACGATCAACTACACTATGAGCCTTTTAGGCCGCCTCTACAACCTCGACCGCGTCGTCATCTCGCGGCGCGATGCCAAGACCGGGCAATACGAAGAACTCTTCGAATGGGTCGGCCCCGACGGAAAATCCCTCACGGGCCCCCGCCAGACACGCATGGCGCTCGAACGCCGCCGCATGGTGCTCGAAGACGCGCGCCCGACGCCCTACGGCATCGTCTCCATCTGCGAAAACACGGAAGAGCTCGGGCCGCGCTACGCGAAAATCGCTTACTTCTACGGGCTCCGCGCCTTTGCCTACAGCCTCATCCCGCACGGTGCCGAGACCATCGGCTGCCTCGGCGTCGAATCCGTCCGTCCGATGACTGTCCGCAAAGAGCTCCTGCACAGCCTCAACCTCTTCGCCGTCCTGCTCGGCAACATCCTGTTGCCGCAGGATCGCGGCCTGCACATGCAGGAACGCTTCGACGTCATGAAGGACATCATCGACCATCTGCCAGGCATCGCCTACGTCGTCGACCGCCAGACCCTCGACATCGCCGTCTGCAACAAGCAGGCCGCCATCCAGATGGCCGGACAGCCCATCCGCAAGCATCATCCCTGCTACGAGCTCCTGCACCGCCGCCACGTCCCCTGCCGCAACTGCCCGCTCGACTACCTCCCCGACACCCTCACCGGCACCTCCCATGCCGGCGGCCTCACAGCGGCCTGCCTCGAAAAGACCTCAGAAGAAGGCCACCCGCTCGTGCTCATCACGTCGTAAAAACATCGCGAAAGCATCATTATCGATGCTTTCGCGATGTTTTTATTTTATATGTCTGTCGTATTGACGATAGACATATAAATGTTATAATTGAAACGAGGAGATGATTTCTATGACGACCAGCATGACAATTCGGATGGATCCTGAAATCAAGAAAGAATCGCAAGAACTCTTTCGTTCGCTCGGCCTCGACATGACGACCGCCATCAATCTGTTTCTCCGCCAATCCCTCATGCATCGCGGTCTTCCTTTTGAAGTCCGCCAGCCCAGATACAATGCAGAAACAGAAGCTGCCATGCAGGAAACGAGGGACATCCTTGCAGGACGCAAGAAAGTCAAAAGTTATGCCTCTGCAGAAGAAGCCTTTCAGGAGCTTGACGCAGAATGCTGAGGCTCGAATTTCGTGAATGCCATATCCAGCCTGACTGGCTTCTGATTTACGCAATTAAACATGAAAAGCTCATTCTGACTGCTTCGCGAACAGGAACGCATAGTGATTTATTCTGAACGATTCTTTCAACAAAAATGCCTGCGAGATTCCGCAAAATCTCACAGGCATTTTTTGCAACGATTATTACGATTATTCTTTTCCCCACGCATGCACGCCGTCCGTGCTGCCGAGGAGATTCGGGTCGAATTTCGGTTCGAGTCCTGCCTTGCGCTCAGCGACGTAGTCATTCAAGGCGAGCTTCGCGTATTTCGCGAGGCGCGCGACGGCGTAGAGGTTCGTCAGGCACAGGAAGCCCATGAAGAGGTCGGCGAGGTTCCAGACGAGCGTGAGTTCGGCAAGGCAGCCGAAGAGCACCATGAGCACGACGCCCGTGCGGAAGATGTTCAGCACCTTGCGGTTCATGGCTTCGTCATGCTCGAAGAACGCGATGTTGATTTCGCCATAATAATAGTTGCCGACGATGGAGCTGAACGCGAAGAGCAGAATCATGAACGAAACAGCCGCCGGTGCGAGCTGGCCGAAAATCGATGCGAGCGATGCCTGCGCGAGCGCGATGCCCGTGAGCTTGCCGCCGATTTCATACTGGCCTGTCAGGAGCACGATGAACGCCGTGGCCGAGCAGACGATCCACGTATCGACGTAGACGCCGAACGACTGCACGAGGCCCTGCTTGACTGGGTGCGAGACGTCAGCGGTCGCCGCCGCATTCGGCACGGAGCCCTCGCCTGCCTCATTCGAGAACAGGCCGCGCTTGATGCCCGTGAGGATGGCCGTGCCGATGCCGCCGCCGACAGCCGCCTGCGGGCTGAACGCATCGTGGAAAATCAGCGCAAACATCGCGGGCACCTGGTCGATGTGCATGATGACGACGATGAGCGCGACGAGCAGATAAAGGCCTGCCATGACCGGCACGAGCACTTCCGTGAAGCGCGCGATGCGCTTCATGCCGCCGAAGATGACGAGCGCCGTACAGACGCAGAGGAAGATAGCGGTGGCAATCGGCGGGATGGCGAAAGCCGTCTGCGCCGAGAGCGCAATCGTGTTCGCCTGCACCGAGACGTAGATGAGGCCGAACGTCACGGAAATCAGCACGGCGAAGAGCTTGGCGACGCCCGGCTGGTGCAGGGCGTTCTGGATGTAGTACGCCGGGCCGCCGTGGAACTTGCCATTGCCACGCGGCAGCTTGTAGATCTGCGCGAGCGTGCTCTCGACAAAGCCTGTCGCGCATCCAAGAAATGCAATCGCCCACATCCAGAAGACGGCGCCCGGGCCGCCCGTGACGATGGCGATGGCGACGCCTGCGATGTTGCCGACGCCAACACGCGAAGCCGTCGAGACGCAGAAGGCCTGGAACGAGCTGATAGCCTCTTTGCCCGACCCTTTCGAGCCGATGCCCTCCGTCAGCACGCGCAGCATCTCCGGCAGCATGCGGAGCTGGACGAATTTCGTCGAGAGCGTGAACCAGATGCCGCAGCCGACGAGCACGATGATGAGCACGTACGACCAGAGGATGTTGTTGACGGCATCGACGAGACTGCTGAAAACTTCCATGAAAAATCACTGCCTTTGCTAGAAAAATTTATGCATGAATGCTATTGTTATTATATGGGACGTGATATAGGTTGTCAACGCGAAATGTCAACCTGTTTCATGCCAAGAGACGTTTTCCGGCAGGAGGGATTTCATGAAAGCTGTGGTCGACAAAAGCCTCTGCGTGGCCTGCGGCGCTTGCGCAGGCACGTGCCCGGAGGTGTTCCGCATGAGGGCGGACGGGCTCGCAGAGGCTTATCGAGATGTTGAAAAGACGGAACTTGATGCGGCGCAGGACGCCGCGCAAGACTGCCCAGTCGGAGCTATCAAGATTGAATAGCAAAACAGCACGGTCGTTGTCGATACAACCGTGCTGTTTGTCTGTGCGTGCTTCCGACTACTCCTTCAGTCGCCTTTGGCGACAGCTCCCTCTAGAGGGAGCCTTGCATCGTTGTCACGCTCCGTTTCTATTCAACCAATCATGCTTTTAATGTCGTCTTCGACGTTCGAAATCGTGCCGATGCCGAAGTTTTTGACCAGCACATTCGCGACATCCTTCGAAAGGAACGCCGGGAGCGTCGGGCCGAGGTGGATGTTCTTGACGCCGAGGTGCAGCAGGGCGAGCAGGACGATGACGGCCTTCTGCTCGTACCAGGCGATGTTGTAGGCAATCGGCAGCTCATTGACATCGTCGAGGCCGAAGACCTCTTTGAGCTTCAGAGCAATCAGCGCGAGGCTGTAGCTGTCGTTGCACTGGCCAGCGTCGAGCACGCGCGGGATGCCGCCGATGTCGCCAAGGTCGAGCTTGATGTACTTGTACTTCGCGCAGCCTGCCGTCAGGATGACCGCATCCTTCGGCAGAGCCTTTGCAAACTCTGCATAGTAGTCGCGGCTCTTCATGCGGCCGTCGCAGCCCGCCATGACAACGAACTTCTTGATGGCGCCGCTCTTGACGGCCTCGACGACCTTGTCTGCAAGCGCGAAGACCTGCTCATGCGCGAAGCCGCCGACAATCGTTCCCTGCTCGAGCTCTTTCGGTGCCGGGCACTTCTTCGCCATCTCGATGACGGGCGTGAAGTCCTTCGTGCCATCGGCTTTTGCCTCGATGTGCGGGCAACCCGGGAAGCCGACCGCACCCGTCGTGAAGATACGCGCCTTGTAGCTCTCTTTCGGCGGCACGAGGCAGTTCGTCGTCAGCAGCACCGGGCCGCCAAATGCCTCGAATTCCTCTTTCTGCTTCCACCAGGCGTTGCCGTAGTTGCCCGCAAAGTTGTCGTACTTCTTGAAGAACGGATAGTAATGTGCCGACAGCATCTCACCGTGCGTGTAGACATCGACGCCCGTGCCCTTCGTCTGCTCCAAGAGCATTTCGAGGTCTCTAAGGTCATGGCCGGAAATCAAGATGGCCGGATTCTTGCGGACGCCGAGATCGACCTTCGTGATCTCGGGGTTGCCGTAATGCTCCGTGTTCGCTTTGTCAAGAAGCGCCATCGTCTGAACGCCCCACTTGCCCGTTTCGAGCGTCAGCGCCGTCAGGTCATCGGCTGAAAGGCTGTCATCGAGCAGCTTTGCAAGCGCGGACTGGAGGAATGCATCAATCGTCTCATCCTCTTCGTCAAGCGCATTCGCGTGTTTGAGATACGCCGCGAGGCCCTTGAGGCCGTACGTGATGAGCTCGCGCAGGCTGCGCACGTCCTCGTTCTTTGTCGCGAGCACGCCGACGTCATCGGACGCGGCCTTGGCATCAAACGATGAAGCATCTGCCGTCCAGAGCGCAGCTGCCGGGAGCTTCGAATCATCCTTGATCTGGCCCTTGAGCTCGTCCTTCGCGGCGAGCGTCTTCTCGATGCGGGCAATCAGCGCCGCACGGTCGAAATTCGCATTCGTAATCGTCGCGAAGAGATTCACGGAAACGAGATGGTTTACATCTTTCGTGACCGTGCCACCCTCGGCACGCAGCTGCGTCGCGACGGCCGAGAGGCCCTTCGTCGTATAAATCAGGAGATCCTGCATCGCAGCGACCTCCGGCTTCTTGCCGCAGACACCGACCTGCGTGCAGCCCTGGCAGCGGGCCGTCTCCTGGCACTGGAAGCAAAACATCTTGTTCTCCATGGGAAACCTCTCCTTCTCGTCTATGAAACACACATCGTGGTTCGTTGCTTTCGATGGCTTTATCATAGCATGATGGATGCGGGCTGACAGTAACAGATGTTACGCATAGAAAAATCGCCAGACGAATGTCTGGCGATTTTTCAGTAGTGCGGATGTGCTTTGACGTAATCCACGGGGCGGCTCCAGTCAACGTGGACGTCGGTGTTCTCCCAGAGGCGCGTGAGGGCGAGCTGGAAGTTTTCCTTGCTCGACCACGGCTCGATGGTCTCTTCCGTGAAGTCCATGAGCGTCTCGTGCGGGACCTGGAGCGTCAGCGGCTTGCCGAGGAAATCCTCGGCTTTCTTCTTGCCCTCGTCGCTTCCGAGGGTCACGGTGATTTTCTTTGCGGCTTCGTCATATTCGATCCAGCCGAGGTCGTCGCCATAGCTCACGGCAACGCTATATGGTTCTGCCATCCAAAATTTCCCCTTTTCATCTATTCTTTCATCCATTATAATAGCTCCGAACGGAATTGTACACCTAGCAACCAATTTTTTGCAGAAAGACAGGCGATTTTTTGTATACGGAATATCTCACGCTCGGAGCTGTGCTGCTGCTCTCCTACCTCGGCCACAACATGACCGTCGTCTACGCGACGCTCATCGTGCTCGCACTCAAAGTCATCGGCGTGCTCGGCATCACGTCGCCGCTCTCGGCGCTCGGCTCGCAGGGCCTCCACTGGGGCATCATCCTGCTGACGGCCGCCATCCTCGTGCCGATTGCGACGGGCGAAATCACAATCAGCACGATGATTGACTCGTTCAAGTCCCCTGCCGGCCTCATCGCCATCACGGCGGGCCTGCTCGCGGCCATCGCAGGCGGCGGCGGCGTCAAGCTGCTTGCCGTCGATACGGAACTCATTCCCGCGCTCATCATTGGGACGATGGTCGGTGTCATCGCATTCAAGGGCGTCGCCGTCGGCCCGCTCATCGCAGGCGGCCTGACGTACTTCATTCTGTTTCTTATGAAGCAGTTCCAGTAAGACCTAGAAAGAACGAAAATATTCTCGCATTTCTTCTTTTGTCAAGACTTGTATCCATGTTTTTTTTATGATATAGTAACACACAAAGAAGGAACCGCCTGAGATGTGCGTGGGCTTCTGATTATGTCGAACCTACACTTTTATAAGGGAACCCGATTTGATTCTCGTGGACGTTCACTCGCAAGTTACGAATCAACGGAAGCGCGACTTAAGGTACCCACCTGCTATCCGCAGGTTTTCGACATAGTAAGCGAACGGCATTTTGGACCCCTTTTTTAATGGGGCTTGCTGATTTTCATCGGCAAGCCCCATTCGCGTAGCAGAGCGCATTTTTCGCACCCGCGGAAAATACGCTCTGCTATTTGTTTTTTCGTACAGGGGACTCCCCCCGCCGCTCACGCGGCCCTCCCCCCTCTATGAGGGGGGCTGCCGAAGAGATAATATCTTTCCCAAAGCGTTTCTTGAGTGTGTCTACGGTATCATAGAGGCGCTCTTTCTTTTCGTCGGTTTCCTCGCCGAACAGCGCGAGTTCTTCGGCTTCGTCGAAGTTGCTGCCGCTGATGCCGAGGAGGCGGATGCCGCCTGCGGGATGGAGGTCGTGGTAGAGCTGCTTCGCCGTCTCGTAGATTTCGTCATCGAAATGCGTCGGACGGTCGAGCGTCTTGCTGCGCGTCCAGGTATGGAAGTCGCCGCGACGGCACTTGAGCGTGATGGTGCGCGCCTTGCGGCCCGCGCGGCGCAGGCGCCAGCCGACTTCTTCGGCGAGATGACGGAGCTGGCGCTCGATGGTTTCCGTGTCGTGCAGGTCCTCAGGATACGTGATTTCGCGGCCGATGGATTTCTGCGGGCCGCGCGGCGCGACGACGCGGTCGTCGTGGCCGAGGCTCAGCGCGCGCAGCTGCTGCGCCGTCTTTTCACCGAAGTTCTGGCGGAGCTTCACGGGTGAGAGTTTCGCGAGGTCGCCGACCGTCTGGACGTGCAGCAGGTGCAGGCGCGCCTCGGTCTTTTTGCCGACACCCCAGATGCGGCTGACGGGCAGCGGCCAGAGAAAGGCGCGGATGCCCGCTTCGTCTGCTGGCACTTCGACGAGGCCGTCCGGCTTTTCGAGGTCGGAGGCGATTTTTGCGAGGAACTTGTTCGGCGCGATGCCGACGGAAGCGACGAGCTGCGTTTTCTCGCGAATGGCCGCTTTGAGGCGCACGGCATAATCATGCGGCGATTTCGCAAGGCGCTCCATACCTGTCATGTCGAGGAACGCCTCGTCAATCGAGAGCGGCTCGACGACGGGCGAAAACGCATGGAAAATCTCGAAGACTTCCTGCGAGGCGTCTTTGTAGAGCGGGAAGTTCCCCGGGATGAAGATGCCCTGCGGGCAGAGGCGCTTCGCGCGCTCCATCGGCATGGCGGAGTGGACGCCGTATTTCCGTGCCTCGTAGGAACAGGTCGAGACGACGCCGCGGCCGGAAAGGCCGCCGATAATCAGCGGCTGATTCCTGTATTCGGGATGTTCCCGCTGTTCCACAGAAGCGAAAAATGCGTCCATATCGACGTGAAAGATAGTTCGTTGCATGGATATTACCTTCGCAGATGACAATCGATAGAATTGATGTATCCTACCCTCGACACACCCACCACCGCTTCGCGGTCCCCCTCCCTCTGTGAGGGAGGCTTTCACGAAAGTTACTTCTCAAAGAGCGCAGCAATTTCCGCATCTGTGAGTTTCGACAGGAAGTTCTCGCCGGGCTGGATCATCTGGTCAATCAGGGATTTCTTCTTTTCCTGGAGCTTGTAGATTTTTTCTTCGATGGTATCCTTCGTGATGAATTTCAACACCTGCACGTTGTTCTTCTGGCCAAGGCGGTAGGCGCGGTCGGTGGCCTGGTCTTCGACGGCAGGGTTCCACCACGGGTCGAAGTGGATGACCATGTCAGCCCCCGTGAGGTTCAGGCCCGTGCCGCCCGCCTTGAGCGAAATCAGGAAGACCGATCCGCGGCCGCCGTTGAACTCCTTGACGAGGCGCAGGCGCTCAAGCGACGGCGTGCTGCCGTCGAGGTAGAGATACGGCACGCGGAGCTTTGCGAGACGCTCGCCGATGTGCGCGAGCATCGTCGTGAACTGCGAAAAAATCAGCATGCGATGGCCGGCCGCGATGGCATCGGTCACGACCTCTTCGAGCATGTCGAGCTTGCCCGAACCGCCGTCATAGTCTTCGAGGAACAGGGACGGGTCGCAGGCGACCTGCCGCAGGCGCGTGAGGATGGCGAGAATCTTGAGGCGGCTGCCGTCGATGCCATGTTCCTTGAGGACGTCGCGGAATTCTTTCTGCCCCTGGATGAACCATGCGCGATAGACTTTCTCCTGTTTCGGCGTCATCTCGCAGGCCATGCGGCGCTCGACCTTGTCCGGCAGTTCCTTCAGGACGTCTTTCTTCAGGCGGCGCAGGATGAACGGCATGACGTGGCGCTGGAGATTCTTCATGGCGCGCTGGTTTTCTTCCTTGATAATCGGTACCTCGTAGCGCGCCTTGAAGCTGTTGTGATTCAGCAGGTAGCCGGGCATCAGGAAGTCGAAAATCGACCAGAGCTCTGTCAGCGTGTTCTCGATGGGCGTGCCCGTCAGCGCAAAATAATCCGCAGCTCGGAGCTGCTTGACGGCGCGTGCAGCCTGCGTCGACGGATTCTTGATGTGCTGCGCCTCGTCGAGGAAGACATAGCGGAACGTGCGCTCGGCATAGAGGTCGATGTCACGCCGCAGCATGTTGTACGTCGTAATCAGCACATCACATTCCGTGCCCGTCGCCGCAAGCAGCTTCTTGCGCTCGGCCTTCGTACCCGCGATGACTTTCGCGCGGAGTTCCGGCGTGAAGCGCTCCGCTTCGTCGAGCCAGTTGTAGACGAGCGAAGTCGGCGCGACGACAAGCGATGGCGCCTTTCGTCCATCGCGCTGCGCGAGCAGGAACGCCAGCACCTGCAGCGTCTTGCCGAGGCCCATGTCGTCGGCGAGGATGCCGCCAAGACCGTAATACGCGAGGCTCGAGAGCCAGTTGAATCCCGTGACCTGGTAGTCGCGCAGGACTTTTTCGAGGCTCTTCGGCACGTCGGTTTCGACATCGGCATCCTGCGGATTGCGGATGTCACGCACGACGCGGCGGAACTCTTTGCTGCGTTCGAGATGCAATCCTTCGTCCTCGCGCGCGATGGCATCGAGCACCATCGCATTTGAGAGCGGCAGAAGGGCCTTGCCATCCTCGTCAGCAACGCCTTTCTTGAGCCCCGTCGTCTCAACAAAATCCGCAAGGCCGCTGAGCTGCTGTTCGCCGAGCGTCACGAACGTGCCGTCCTTCATGCGGTGGTAGCGGCGCTTTTCGCGGTAGTCCTTGAGGATTGCGAGGATTTCGTCGAAGTCGATGTCCTCCATCGAAAACGTGACTTCGAGCAGGCCCTCCTGGCTCACCGAGACGCCTGCCGTGACCTGCGGCATCGGCTGCACAGGCTTCTTCTGAAACGCGTCAGCATAGTAGACCTCGGCCTTTTCCGCAAGCGCGGGCAGCGCCTCCGTCAGGAAGTCGTAGCTCCGCGCCTCGTCCTCCTGCACATAGGCCGGCCCTTCGGGCGTGAAGCCATACGTCAGAAACACGTTCGTGATTTCCTGCTCGCTGCGGTCGTCGCGCACGAGGATGCGGCCATTCTTTTTCTTCTGCGGCCCTTTCGACGTCAGCGGATTGAATTCCTGCTCCTCATAGGCAAAGACCGGCCGCACCTCGACGCCGTCGCCGTGGTAGTCGAGATAGAGGCTCGCATGGAGCGGCGCGAGCTGGAAGCGCTTTTCAAAGCTATCATCCACCTTGACATCGAGTGCGTCCTCCATCGCGGGCAGGACCTTTCGGAAGAACGGCTCGAGGTCTTTTTCGTCGAGGTGAAGGCGCCGTGTCTCGCTGAACGCCCGCAAGGCGGGAATCCTTTGCGCACTCTCCTCCACCGTGTTTTGATAAAGAACGCCTTCATAGGGTGCATAGGAAATATCTGCATCCGTCGTCAGCGCCTGCAGCGGCCCGACTTTGGAACGCATTTCGATGGTCGCGCCTTTCCTCCCCTCGTCTTTCAGCTCGAGATAAATAGGGAGCGGCTCATGCACGACATGGACATCGACGGGCTCTTCATCCTCAAAATGCATCTCGATGGAGGTATCCCCCATGATGGCCAGGAATTCGCGGAGCAGTGCCGGCGTCAGCTTGAACCTCTTCTGATCGAACAGGAAATTGCCATAGCCGTAATACGAAAAGCCCGTGCTATACTGCATGATTTCGCGCTCCGTCTGCTGGGCGCGCCGCAGGAGCCCCCAAAGCTTTTCCGACGTCTCATCCGCAAATTTCATATGGCGCGTGTCCAGCTTGAGCCCCTTGCCGAACTGGACGATGTCGCCATTTGCCACCTGCTTGAGGAAGTCATGGAGATTGCGCAGTACATAGAGTTTCTCCGCGCCGATGCGGAATTCCAGCCAGCGCGAAATCTGGCGATACTCCGTCACGGCAAAGAGGCGCGGTACGAGATGAACGTGCGTCTCGGCCTGCGGCGCGACGGCGACGGCTTTTTCCGGTGCAAAAAGCTCCAGCAGGCGCTTCGCATCGCTCGGACGATTCTCCTCCTTGCTGCGGACAACGCGCGAACCGCTCCGCGTGCTCCAACCATGCTGCCGCTCCATGATTTCAAACAGCGTTGCAACGACATGCTTGCACGGACCGTCATACAGTTCCGCTGCAGGGCAGGTGCAGCCGTAGTTTTCCACATCTCCATGTTCATCAATCGCAACATAGACATGATATTTCCGGGTGCCTTGGACATCCGCATAATATCCGAACGACTCATTTCTGTAAAGTTTCTTCACGCGCCCGTTCCGATAGTAGCTGCGGCCGCGCTCATATGCTGCATCGCTCGCCATCGAGCGGATATCGATCTCGCTGAGCAAATTCTTTCCCTCCGCCTTTGCGCTCCTGCGCACTCTATGCTAAAGTAGTAATCAGCTTTTATTTTACCATGAAATCCACTTCAAAGGAACGAATCCCATGAAGAAACCTGACGCGCAGAAAAACGGCCTGCGCATCCTCATCGTCCGCATCAGCGCCATCGGCGACGTGCTCCACGTCACGAGCGTCGTCCACAATCTGCGCCGCCTGCTCCCCGATGCCGAAATCACCTGGCTCGCGAGCCCGCCCGCAAGCCTGCTGCTCGAAACGAATCCCGACATCGACCGCCTGCTCGTCTGGGACCGCCGCCCGCTCGACGAGGCGAGCGCGCATTTTCACCTGCCGGATTGCTGGCGCGAGCTCAAAAAAGCACGCGCCCTCTTGAAGCCGTACACCTTCGACATCGCGCTCGACCTCCAAGGGCTCTTCCTGACCGGCATCCTCACGCGCCTCTCCGGTGCGAAGCGCCGCATCGGCATCCACGAACGCCATGAGGGCAACCCGTTCTTCATGACCGAAATGGCTCCCGACATCCCAGACCCGCACAAAATCCGCCGCTACTACACGGCGCTCGCCCCGCTCGGCTTCGGCCCCGAGACCTTCGAGCCCGGCCCCATGCTCGTTCTGCCAAAGTCGCTATCTGACTTTGCAACAAAATTCTGGGCCGCGCACGCCATCGACACCACGCGACCGATCCTCATGGTCTGCGTCCGCACGACCTGGCCTGACAAGAACTGGCCGCCCGCCTATTTCGGTGAAGCCCTCGCCGCCGTGCCCGAAGACGTCCAGATCGTCTTCTCCGGTGCAAAAGGCGACGCGCCCTACATCGAAGAAGCCCAGAAGTCGCTCGCGAAGCACGCTCCCGGACGCCGCACGCTCTCCATCGCCGGTGAGACCAGCCTCCTCGAACTCGCCGCCCTCCTCCAGACCGCTGCCCTCCTCTTCACCGGCGACACCGGTCCCCTCTACATCGCCGAAGCCGTCGGCACGAAGACCCTCTCCCTCTGGGGCCCGACCATGCCAGAAATCTACGGGCCGCTGACCGAAGGACACGTTTTTTTGCGGAGCCCATACGAGTGCGTTGCGTGCTGCAAGACGCGATGTGATAGAAAGAATAATGGATGTATGAATGCACTAAAGCCAAAGGTTGCGGCTGAGATGCTTCGCAAATTCTTCGCGACCACAACATCATCTCCGGGTGGCACGGGTACTTTCCTAAGAAATCCGTTTGAATGAGCAACGCGAATGGTCCGGATTTCGTGGAAAGCACCCGTGCCGCCAGCGACCGCAAGCCCACCTCCGCGACCACGATTTACACGAAAAAAGAGACGACTGCATCTTTTTTGCAATCGTCTCTTTTTGATTTCCCTGGTGGAGATGAGGAGAATCGAACTCCTGTCCAAAATACATCCACAATCACACAGCATTATCGCAATAGCCCGAGCATGCGGGCATCATAGGAGCGCATCTCTGGGATTCAGAGACCTCCACCACCGTCTTTTACAAAGCCGGAAACTCCCACCTTTATTTAAAACCTCCGGGTTGGCTGATGGTTGGTACTTCCAGAGGGGCCGGATGGCCTAGCCTTGCGGCAGGTCAAGCAGCGTAAGCGTATTCAGCTTCGTCAGTTGAATTTAGCGGTCGATAGGTACGTTTGACGACCATGGACGTGCGAACTGCGTGGCTTCTGTACCCTGTCGAAACCATTACATCCCCGATTCGTGAGGAATAGTATACCACGTCTCACGCAAAGATGCAATCGTTACTTCGCGACCTTGACATCATAACCGTAGATGGTCTTCCAGTCGTCGCGCATCGAGACGGGCACCCAGCCGTTCTTCTCGCAGTCGGCGCGCATCTTGTCC
>ONJV01000034.1 GCA_900318215.1 uncultured Veillonellaceae bacterium | reverse complement strand
CGCCCCGCCTACAAGGACGAGGTTGGTTTCGAAAATGAGCATCATCTCATCGGCATCGAGAATGGTCGCCTGCGCATCACGGTCAAGCAGATCGCGGGCATCCTCGCGCGCCGCATCGTCTCGTGGGTCACGATGGACGACCACCTCGCACAGGGCGAGCTCTACGGCATGATCCGCTTCGGCTCGTGCCTCGAAGTCACGATGCCCGTCGCCGACGTCGACGTCCTCGTGAAGCCCGGGCAGAAAGTCACGGGCGGGAAGACGGTGCTCGGCCGCATCAAAGAGAAATAAAAGGGAGCGAAATCAATGAATTATCGGAGAATCATCCCGAATATGTGCACGGCCTCGAACCTCGTGTTCGGCATGTGCTCCATGCTTTCGACGCTGCATCATGACTTTTTCCTCGCGTCGGTCTTCATCCTCTGCGCACTCGTCGCGGACGGCCTCGATGGGCGCACGGCGCGCTTCTTCGGCGTCGCGAGCGAGTTCGGCAAGGAGATGGACTCGCTCTGCGACCTCGGCTCGTTCGGCGTCGCACCGGCACTCTTAGCCTATGAGTTCTACCTCAACACGTTCGGCCTCCTCGGCTGCGTCGTCGCCATTTTCTTTGCCATCTGCGGCATGTGGCGCCTCACGCGCTTCAATGTCAATGCGAGCGCCGTGCACGGTTATTTCCAGGGCCTCGCAATCCCAGCCGGCGGCAACATCGTCGCGATGACGACGCTGCTCTTCACGATGCTCGGCGTCGACCCGCATGTGTTCGGCTGGTCATATCCGCTCCTCATGGCCATCGTTGCCTACCTCATGGTCAGCGAAGTGCATTATCCGAATTTCAAGGGCGACGGGGGAGACAAGCTCTATGCCATCCCGAAAATCCTAGCGGCCATCATGTTCGCCGCCATCGTCTGGGCTGGCCACGAGGCCATCGTCCCAGCCATCTTTGTTGCCATCTTCTCGACGTATGCAGCGTTCGGCATCGTGAATTCGCTGTTTCTGCTGTTTTCAAAAAAGGACTGAACCATGACACTCACGCATCCCTTTGACATCATCATGGTGCCAATGCAGATCCTCATCTTCCTCTTCACGCTCTATTTCTTCGTCATCGGCTTTTGCGGCATGTGGCGGCGGAAAGAGAACAAGATCAAGACGCCGAAGAAGACGTTCGCGCTCGTCGTTGCGGCGCACAATGAGGAAGTCGTCATCGGCGACCTCGTCGAAAACCTCAAGCAGCTCAATTACCCCAAGGACATGTATGACATCTATGTCATCGCGGACAACTGCACGGACAACACGGCAAAAATCGCCTCGGATGCCGGCGCGCTCGTCCATGTCCGCACGCATCCGACGAAAAAGAGCAAGGGCTACGCGCTCGACTGGATGTTCAATCGCCTGTTCAAGATGGAAAAGCAGTACGACGCCATCTGCGTCTTTGACGCCGACAACCTCGTGCATCCGCAGTTCCTCATGGAGATGAACAACCGCCTCTGCAAGGGCGACAAGGTCATCCAGGGCTACATGGACGCCAAGAACCCGTATGACACCTGGGTGTCCGGCACGTTCGCCATCGCGTTCTGGGTCATCTGCTACATCTCGCATCTCGCAAAATCGAACATCGGTCTCTCGGCCTGCCTCGGCGGCACGGGCATGTGCTTTGATGTTGAAATCCTCAAAAAGCATGGCTGGCAGGCAACGTGCCTGACGGAAGACATGGAATTTACGATGAAGTGCATGGCCGAAGGCATCAAGACAGCCTGGGCGCATGACGCCATCATTTACGACGAGAAGCCGCTGACATTCAAGCAGTCCTGGAACCAGCGCCGCCGCTGGGCGCAGGGCCAGTTCGACGTCGGCAACCGCTTCATCCCGAAGATGCTCAAGGCCGGCTGGAAGCACAAGGACATCCGCATGTGGGATGAATGCATCTACCTCATGCAGCCGCATTTCCTCATGATCTCGACGGTCTTCATCATCATCAGCTACATCCAGCTCGCGTTCCCGCCGTTCTATACGAACATCTACAACTTCATGCCGTCGCAGCTTATGACGGCCATCATGCTCGGCCAGTACATCTTGCCGATGATCATCCTGATCAAGATTCGCGCGAAATGGAAATCCTGGCTCTACATGCTGCTCTATCCGGTCTTCATCTACTCGTGGATCCCGATTATCTTCCTCGGCTTCATCCACCGCAACGAACACGAATGGAGCCACACGAAGCACACGCGCGCCATGACGATGAGCGACATCGTCGGCAATGTCAAAAACACGAAAGACGTAGGAAAGTAAAAGAATATGTATGAACTGAAAGTCGAGGGCGCATTCGAAGCCGCCCACCAGATTCCAAACTATCCGGGCAAATGCGCCCGCCTGCACGGCCACAACTGGGTCGTCGAGGCAACGGTCAAAGGCACGGAGCTTGACGAGCTCGGCATGCTCATTGACTTTAAAAAGGTCAAGAAAGCGCTCGCCGATGTGCTCGATGGCTTCGACCATCGTTTCCTCAATGAAATCGCGCCGTTTGCGGACGGCGTGAATCCGACGGCCGAAAACCTTTCACGCATCATCTTCGAACGCCTCGCGGCCAGCGGCATCTTTCCAGAAGGAGAGGGCAGGGCGTTCCTCGCGTCCGTGACCGTCTGGGAATCGCCGAAATCGTCCATCACGTACTCGGCATTGTAACGTAATTGTTTTTGGAGGCATCACTGTTGCAGGAAAACCTCATTGAGATTTTTTCTTCCATCCAAGGCGAGGGCAAGTATGTCGGCTGTCGCCAGATTTTTGTGCGCTTTGAAGGCTGCAACCTCGCGTGCCGCTTCTGTGACACCGAAAACGCGCCCGGCGCGCACCCGACATGCCAGATCGAGACACATGCGGGCAGCCGCAGCTTTGAAAACGTGGCAAACCCGCTGAGCGTCAAAGACGTCGCCGCCCGCATCAACGCATTGCTCGCCGAAACGCATCATCAGGCCGTGAGCTTCACAGGCGGCGAACCGCTGCTGCATGCGTCCTTCATCCATGCCCTGCGGCAGGAAATCGAAAGCCGCGTGCCGTTCTTCCTCGAAACGAATGGCACGCTCGCAAAGCAGCTTGAATCCATCCTGCCGGACATCTACATCATCAGCATGGACATCAAGCTGCCGAGCATCCTCAAACAGCCGGTCTGGGAAGAACATCGCGTATTCCTCGCGCTCGCGCGGCAGAAAGACCTCTACGTCAAGATCGTCATTTCGGCCGAAACGGGGGAAGAAGAATTCCACCACGCCATCACCCTGCTGCACGACACGGCCCCCGAAGCCCTGCTGATCCTCCAGCCCGTCACGCCCTACGGCGGCGTCGCGGCCTGTCCGCCAGAACGCGTCCTCGCCATGCAGGCAGCGGCACTGGAACAACTAAGAGATGTAAGAGTGATTCCGCAGACGCATAAAATGATCGGGCAGCTGTGAAGAAGGATGCCTCCCTCACAGAGGGAGGGGGACCGCGAAGCGGTGGAAGGAGTCTCACAAGCTCGGCACAATCGATACACGATTGTTACTTATGCGGGCGTCGAAAGAAGCAACTACGTATCCCGCGTAAACAACAATCGCGTATTGCATACGCCCATCTTGTGAGACTCCCTCAGTCGGCTTCGCCGCCAGCTCCCTCTTGGAGGGAGCCTCCAATAATAAGAAAGGTTTATAGCATTGCATATCGTACTCGTAGAACCAGAAATCCCCGGCAACACCGGCAACATCGCCCGTCTCTGTGCGGCGACGGGCATCGAGCTCCATCTCGTCAAGCCGCTCGGCTTTTCGACGGACGACAAATACCTCAAGCGCGCCGGCCTCGACTACTGGCACCTCGTCAAGGTGCATTACCACGAAAACTTCGATGAAGTCGCCGCCATGTACCGCGGCCACAACTTCTACTTCCTTTCCACAAAGGCGCCGCGCTCCTACACGGAAGTCCAGTTCATGCCCGATGACATGCTCGTTTTCGGCAAGGAGACGAAAGGCCTTCCCGAGACGCTCCTGCAGGCGCATTGGGACACGGCCGTCCGCATCCCGATGATTTCCGAAGCCCGTTCCCTGAACCTCTCGAACTCCGTCGCCATCGTCGCCTACGAAGCCCTGCGCCAGCAAAACTTCGCCCAGCTCGCCGAAGCCGGCCCCGGCTTGCATCTCTAACTCCTAGCGTCAGCCCCCCTCTTTGAGGGGGGAGGGCCACGAAGTGGCAGGGGGAGTCCCCTGTACGACACGACAATCCGCACGACGCAGCTTCCGCGGGTGCGATAAGGAGAAATATCATGAAAAATCCAGCCTTCATCAAAGCCCTCCAATCTTTCCTCAACCCCTCCCAGCTTCTTCAGGACGAGCCGATGAAACTACATACGACCTTCAAGATCGGCGGCCCGGCCGACTACCTGCTGTTCCCGTCGTCCGCCGAAGAAGTCGGCAAGATCCTGCAGCTGCTCAAAGAGTACAGCATCCCCCTGACGATCCTCGGCAATGGCTCGAATGTCCTCGTGCGCGATGGCGGCATCCGCGGCGCCGTCGTCAAATTCAATCACCCGATGTCCTCCATCCGCGTTGAAGGGACAAAAATCATCGCAGGCGCAGGGGCTCTTCTCAAAGACGTCTCGGCCGCGGCTGCCGAGCATGGCCTCACGGGTATGGAATTTGCCTGCGGCATCCCGGGCAGCCTCGGCGGCGCCGTTTTCATGAACGCCGGCGCCTATGATGGCGAAATGAAGAACGTTGTCTCGCGCGTGCGCTCCGTCACAATAGACGGCACCTGCAAAGAGCGCGATGCGGCCGCCATCGACCTCGGCTACCGTCACAGCATCTACCAGACGAATGGCGAAGCCATTTGCGAAGTTGAGCTCCAGCTCAAGGAAGGCGACAAAGAAGCCATTAACGCGAAAATCGACGACTTCACCGAGCGTCGCGAGACAAAGCAGCCGCTCGAAATGGCGAGCGCCGGCAGTACGTTCAAGCGCCCGACCGGCTACTACGCGGGCACGCTGATTCAGGAAACGGGCCTCAAAGGCCTGACCGTCGGCGGCGCGCAGGTCTCGAAAAAACACGCCGGCTTCGTTGTCAACACCGGAAACGCCACAGCCAAAGACGTCCTCGGCCTGATCCACGAAGTCCAGCGCCGCGTCAAAGAAGCGCACGGCGTCGAACTCCACCCCGAAGTCCGCATCATCGGGGAAGATGCATGAAGCTATAGACAAAAAAATCGAATTGTGCTACAATACAAGACAAATGAGACATCTCTTTAGGGCGGGGTGCAATTCCCCACCGGCGGTAGAGCCCGCGAGCCCCCTTCGGGGTGCACGATCTGGTGAGATTCCAGAGCCGACAGTACAGTCTGGATGGGAAAAGAATGTCAGTCTTTTTTCGTATGACCGAGCCGCAGAGACGTTGCTTCTCTGTGGCTCTTTGTGTTGCACGGATGTTGCGGATGTCTCGGAACGTTTCTGTCTGCAGAAAACGAGGTGGTTCCTTTGCAAGATGAACTGGATGAAATGTACATGCGGGAGGCCTTGCGCATCGCGCATCATGCCGAGGGGCGCACGAGCCCGAATCCGCTCGTCGGCGCCGTCATCGTGCGTGACGGCCGCATCATCGCCGAGGGGTGGCACCGGAAAGCCGGGACGCCGCACGCCGAGGTACATGCGCTGCGTATGGCCGGCGACCTCGCGCGGGGTGCGACGCTCTATGTGACGCTTGAGCCCTGTGCGCACTATGGCCGCACAGGCCCTTGCGCCAAAGCCGTGGCAGAGGCGGGCATCGCGCGCGTCGTCGTTGCGCTCTTAGACCCGAATCCAAAAGTCGCGGGCAAGGGCGTCGCCATCCTGCGCGACGCGGGCATCAAGGTCAGAGTTGGCGTGCTCGAGGAAGAGGCGCGGCGCCTCAACGAGGTCTTTTTGCACTGGATCACGACGGGTCTGCCGTTCACAGTGCTCAAGACAGCCATGACGCTCGACGGCAAGATCGCGACGGCGACGGGTGATTCGCAGTGGATTACGAATGAGGCCTCGCGCCTGCGCGTCCATGCGATGCGCGACCGCTATGACGCCATCCTCGTCGGCATCGGCACGGAGCTTCACGACAATCCAAGCCTCACGACGCGACTGCCGGATGGCGCGGGGAATAATCCCATCCGCATTATCGTCGACAGCCAGGCGCGCGCGCCGCTTGACGCCCATGTCGTGACGGATGGCCTCGCCAAAACAATCATCGCGGTGACGGAAGCTGCGCCAAAGGAGCGCGTCGAGGCGCTGCAAAACGCGGGCGTCGAAGTCCTTGCCTGCGGCAGCGGCTCAGAAGTCGACCTGCGCGTCCTGATGCAGGCGCTTGGCAAACGTGAAATCACGTCCGTTTTCGTCGAAGGCGGCGGCAGCATTGCGTTTTCACTGCTGGCCGCGGGCCTTGTCGACAAGGTGCATGCGTTTGTCGCACCGAAAATCGTCGGCGGCGCGGACGCCAAGACGCCCGTCGAGGGCAAGGGCTTCCAGAAGCTCGCCGATGCTGTCGAACTCACGGGGCTCACGGCCGAAACGATGGCCGGCGACGTCCTGCTGACGGCGTATGTGAAGCATGGTCAGGAAACGAAATGAGGTGGGCGCGTGTTTACCGGTATCATTGAAGAAGTCGGCAGAGTCCGCCAGATCGGCGGCGGCGTCCTTTCGATTGACGCGCAGCGCGTCCTCGAGGATGTCCAGCTTGGCGACAGCATCTGCGTCAACGGCATCTGCCTGACGGTCACGTCGTTTGACGCGCGCCATTTCACGGCCGACGTCATGCCAGAGACCATCCGCCGCACGTCGCTCGCGGAGCTCAAGAAAGGCAGCCCTGTCAATCTCGAACGGGCGCTGACGCTCGCCTCGCGTCTTGGCGGCCACATCGTCAGTGGCCACATCGATGGCACGGGCGAGGTGCTTTCGCTTAAACAGGAAGGCAACGCCGTACTGTTGAACATCCAGGCAACGTCCGCGCTCTTGCGCTACATCGTCGAAAAGGGCTCTGTCGCCATTGACGGCATCAGCCTGACGGTCGCGGCGGTTGGCGACAGCGATTTCACCGTCTCGCTGATCCCGCATACGCTCCAGTCGACGAACCTCCACATGAAAAAGAAGGGCTCGCACGTCAACATCGAGACCGATATCGTCGGAAAATATGTAGAACGATTGCTGCTTTCAAGCCAGCCCCCCTCTCAGAGGGGGGGAGACCGCGTGAGCGGTGGGGGGAGTCCCCTGCACGTCTTATCAAATCGTACCAGCCAATCTTCCGCGGGTGCGATCACGAAAGCCTTTCTCGAAAAATACGGATACTAACACCCAGAGGGGGAACACAATATGTCAGATTTTGCAACGGTCGAACAGGCCATCGAAGATATCAAGTCCGGCAAAATGGTCGTCGTCGTCGATGACGAGGACCGCGAGAACGAGGGCGACCTCATCATCGCGGGCGATTTCGTCACGCCAGAGGCCATCAACTTCATGGCGACGAACGCCAAGGGCCTCATCTGCACGCCGATTGACGGCGCGCGTCTCGATGAGCTCGACATCTCGCCGATGGTCGCGAACAACACCGACAACCATGAGACGGCGTTTACGGTTTCCATCGACGCCTACGATACAGAGACGGGTATCAGCGCCTACGAGCGCTGCCAGACGGTCAAGGCGCTCATGGACCCGAAGTCGAAGCCTGCCACGTTCCGCCGCCCAGGCCATGTCTTCCCGCTGCGCTCCGTCGAAGGCGGCGTGCTGCGCCGCGCCGGCCACACCGAGACGACGACGGATCTCGCAAAGCTCGCAGGCCTCAAGCCCTATGGCCTCTGCTGCGAAATTATGGACGACGACGGCCACATGATGCGCACGCCGAAGCTCAAAGAATTTGCGAAAAAGCACGGCCTCCACATCATCACGGTTCAGTCGCTCATCGAGTACCGCAAGCGCACGGAAAACTTCGTCAAGGAAGTTGCGAACGTTGATTTCCCGAGCAAGTATGGCCATTTCCGCATCCATGCCTATGAAAACACGCTGAATAGCAAATGTGACCTCGCCGTCGTCAAGGGCGATGTGCGCGGCAAGAAGAACGTGCTCGTGCGCGTGCACTCCGAATGCCTGACAGGCGACGCGCTCGGCTCGCTCCGCTGCGACTGCGGCGACCAGCTCGCACTCGCTTTGAAGAAGATCGAAGCGGAGGGCGAGGGCGTCGTGCTCTACATGCGGCAGGAAGGCCGCGGCATCGGCCTCGCGAACAAGATGCGCGCCTACGAGCTGCAGGACAAGGGCGCGGACACGGTCGAAGCGAATGTCGAGCTCGGCTTCGCGCCGGACCTCCGCGACTATGGCATTGGTGCGCAGATCCTCGCTGACCTCGGCCTCACGAGTATCCGTCTCATGACGAACAATCCGGCGAAGCGCGCGGGTCTCGAAGGCTACGGTCTCGAAATCGTCGAGCGCGTCCCGCTGCAGGTGGCGGCCAACAAGTTCGACAAGCGCTACCTGACGACGAAGAAAGAGCGCATGGGGCATATCCTCTCGGATGACAAACTGAGATAACGGGTTTTAATAGAAAGGAAGATTTTTCATGGCAAACATCCTCGAAGGTTACGTCACGGGCAAGGGCCTGAAATTCGGCATCGTGGTCGCACGTTTCAATGAATTCATCACGTCGAAGCTCCTCGGTGGTGCGCTCGACACGCTGCACCGCCACGAGGCGGCCGACGACGACATCGACGTCGCCTGGGTACCGGGCGCGTTCGAGATTCCGCTCGTTGCGAAGAAGATGGCGGAAAGCGGCAAATACGACGCTGTCATCTGCCTCGGCGCCGTCATTCGCGGCTCGACGACACATTATGACTACGTCTGCAACGAGGTCTCGAAAGGCGTCGCACAGGTCGGTCTGCAGACGGGCGTGCCGACCATTTTCTCCGTCGTCACGACAGAAAACATCGAGCAGGCCATCGAGCGCTCCGGCACCAAGGCAGGGAACAAAGGGGCGGACGGCGCTATGGCGGCGATGGAGATGGCGAACCTGCTGAAGAAAGTAGGGAAGTAAGAGAGGGAACGCTCGCGAAGGTTTGTTCGTGCGCGGGTCGGGCGGGGGCTTCCAACGAGACCAACGCTGCTTCGGCATGAGAAAATCAATAGTTTACGTTTTTCTGTATGACATCGTGAGTTTATGATTTTTTCACGTTACCGAACAGCTAAAAGGTCTCTTATGGAAGCCCCCGCCCTCCCGAAGTTATTCCGTATCTCGCGGCCTCATGGGCTATCTCTGGTTCGCGCTCGGAAGGGGGACGGCCCGGCTTCGCGGCCTCTTTCTTTCATCTATTGCGGAGCGCAACTTATTCAACAGCCCCCTCATTGAGGGGGGACGGGCCGCGTGAGCGGCGGGGGAGTAGTCGGGTGCTGTAGCCTGACAAATGCCGCCAACCTATCGAAGTAGTCCCATCCTCAAAACCACGAAAGGAGCAACCACTCAATGAAACTCGGCATCATCAGCGACACCCACGGCCATCTCAATGCCTGGACGGATGCCTGCAACAAATTTTTTCAAGGCGCCGATATGATTCTCCATGCCGGCGACGTACTGTACCACGGCCCGCGCAATCCGCGCAAGGCGGATTACAATCCGGCGGAGCTTGTGAAGGTCATCAATTCCTGCCCCGTCCCCGTCATCATCGCGAAAGGCAACTGCGATTCCGACGTGGATGCGAGCTGCCTCGAAGTGCCAATCCAGGCGCCCTACGCCTATGTCGTGGCCGAGGGACTGCGAATCATCATCACGCATGGTGACGCGGTCATGACGGATGCGGAGAAGGACGCGATGGCGGCGCATCTCAAAGCCGACCTGTTTATCAGCGGCCATATCCATACGACCGTGCTTGAAAAGCGCGGCAAAACCGTGTTCCTGAATCCCGGCTCGGCGGCGCTTTCGAAGCGCGAGGACGGGAAGGAGACGTGCGCGGTGCTTGAAGACGGCGTCATCCGCATTTTTGACCTCGCGACGGGCGACGTGCTTTCGAGCCTGACGCTCTGAAAATTTCAACAATCACTGGGAGGATTTCCATTTTTATGAAGGATCATCTCGTAAAAGCCACGGCTGAGGGCGTGCGCATTTATGCGGCGGTCACGACGGACCTCGTCAATGAGGCCATCCGCCGCCATGACTGCTATCCAGTCGCGGCGGCGGCGCTTGGCCGCACGATGACGGGCGCGCTGCTCCTCGCGGCGAACCTGAAAAATAAAGAGGCGCTGACGGTCACGTTCGACGGTCATGGGCCGCTCGGAAAGGTCACGGCCGACGCGACGCCCGAGGGCTTCGTGCGCGGGTATGTCGGCGAGCCGCATGTGAATCTGCCGCTCAACAAGCTCGGCAAGATCGATGTCGGCGGCGGTGTCGGCACGAATGGCATGGTGACGGTCACGCGCTTCACGGGGCTCAAGAATCCGATTACGGGCAGCGTCGAGATTTCGGACGGCGAGATTGCCGACGACCTCACGAAGTATCTATACGTCTCGGAGCAGACACCGTCGTCCGTCGGCCTCGGCGTCCTTGTCGATCCTGACTTCCACTGCATCGGCGCTGGCGGCTTCATCCTCCAGCCGTTGCCGGATGTCTCGGACGAGGTGCTCGCGCGGCTCGAAAAGAACATCCAGAGCATCCATTCCGTCTCGCACATGGTCGAACGCGGCCTCGATGCGAAAGGCATCATCGGCGAGGTGCTGCAGGGCTTCGATGTCGAATACCTGACGACGACGGGTCTGGCGTTCCGCTGCCAGTGCTCGAAAGGCCGCATCAGCGACGTGCTGCTCGGCCTGAACCTCGCCGACCTCAAATCGCTCGTCGACGACGGACACGCCGAAGTCGTCTGCCATTTCTGCAATGAGAAGTACCGGTTCTCGGGCGAAGAGCTCGAAGCCATTTACCATGTGGCAGAGAAGCAGAGAAAGGGGAAGGCAGAATGACACTTTCCGATACCGTCCTCCAGAAAATGATCGCGTTTGACCGCGGCGATGCGCGGCGCATCCAGCATTTCCTCAAAGTTTATGCCTTTGCCACGGAAATCGGTCGCATGGAGCAGCTTCCGGATGACGTGCAGCAGACGCTTGAGCTCGCGGCCATCCTCCACGACATCGGCATCCATGCTTCGGAAGAAAAATACGGCAGCACAGCCGGCAAATACCAGGAGCAGGAGGGCCCGGCTCCCGCGCGGGAACTCCTCGCGTCCTGCGAGTGCGAGACGGGCGTCATCGACCGCGTCTGCTTCCTGATTGCGCACCACCACACGTACACGGGCGCCCTTGGCATCGACTGGCAGATTCTGCTCGAAGCCGACTTCCTCGTCAATGCCTATGAGGACGATCTCTCGAAAGACGCCATCGCGTCATTCCGCGAAAAAGTCTTCCGCACGCCGAGCGGCAAAACGCTGCTCGACACGATGTTCGGCCTTTCAGCGGAATAAAATGCATTCATCCATCATCCGGCAGCTTCTGGACCCTTTGCTTCCAGCGGCTGCCGGATTTTTTTCTAGACAAAGCAGGGCACGGGGTATAAAATGAAGAGCGGAAATTTTCACGAAAACCACGAAAAAAGGAAGGTGAGGGACATGGACGACCACCCTAGTTCAGCGAAACCAAAACGAAAAATTGCATACGGGGAAGTGCTGCTGTCCCTCGCCTGATTCGGATTTTACGGATAAATCGGCCTGGATGGCGCTTTTCCCATGAAAAGGGAGGAAACCATCCATGCTGAAGATTTACAAGTCGATGGAGAGCGGCCCTTTGCAGGAACTCACGCTCAAGACGCTCGAGAAAGGGGCGTGGATCAACATCATCGATCCGACGCCCTATGAGCTGAAAGTCGTGAGCAATCTGACAGAAGTCGATCCCGATTTCCTGCGCTCCGCCCTCGACGATGAGGAGCGCTCGCATACCGACGTCGAAGACGACTCGGTCATGGTCCTGACAAATGTCCCAGTCTGCCGCGACAAGGACAGCTATGACGCGTTGCCGCTTGCAATCATCGTGACGGACGAGTTCATCCTGACCGTCTGTCTCGAAGAAACGCCTGTCATCAGCGAATTCAACGAGCGCACGGCCAAGCTGTTCCGCACGTACAAGAAGACGCGCTTCCTGTTCCAGATTCTCTACAAGTCGGCGACGTACTATTTGAAATACCTGCGCCAGATTTCGAAAACGTCGGATGAAATCGAGGAACAGCTGCGCCATGATATGAAGAATTCGGAAATTCTGCGTCTCTTGACGCTGCAGAAGGGCCTGACGTATTTCAATGCGGCCATCCGCTCGAATGGTGCCGTGCTCGACAAGCTCATGCGCATCCGCAACAACCAGAGCCTTGCGCCGATCCTCAAGGTCTATGAGGAGGACGAAGACCTCTTGGAGGATGTTATCATCGAGAACAAGCAGGCGCGCGAAATGGTCGAGATGTACAGCAAGATTCTCGCGCGCATCGCCGATACGTTTTCGTCCATCATTTCGAACAGCCAGAACCTTGTCATGAAGTTCTTGGCCGCCATGACGATCATCATCGCTATCCCGACGGTCGTGTCGAGCTTCTTCGGCATGAACGTCCCCGTGCCGCTCGCCGACAATCCGAATGGGTTTCTTTATGTCATGATTCTCGCGTTCGCGATTTCGATTACGAGCGCCTATGTGCTCTGGCGGCGCGACATGTTCTGATTTCAGGAGGAGTTATTTTTGGATATTTTCCGTACCAAGGCCATCGAGGAATATCAGGCGGACGCGGAGGCGACGCATCTGCGGCGCGCGATGGGGGCGCTCGACGTCACGATGCTCGGCATCGGCGTCATCGTCGGCACGGGCATCTTCGTGCTGACGGGCGTTGCGGCCGCGAAATACGCGGGTCCTGCGCTGATGCTGTCGTTCCTGATTGCCTCGGTGACATGTGCGTTCGTCAGCATGACGTATTCCGAGCTCGCCTCGATGGTGCCGGTCGCAGGCAGCGCCTATGCCTACGCCTACACCTCGGTCGGCGAGCTCTTTGCGTGGCTCGTCGGTTGGAACCTCGTGCTCGAATATTCTGTCGGCGCGTCGGCCGTCGCGGGCGGGTGGTCGGCGTATGTTGTCGGTCTCCTCAAAACGGCGGGTATCGAATTGCCACAGGCGTTTACGATGGTGCCGGCCGATGGGGGACTCGTGAATCTGCCGGCCATCCTCATTACGCTGTTCCTGACGTTTCTCTTGATTCGCGGCGTCCATGAGAGCGTGACGGTCAACAAGGCGCTTGTCGCCGTCAAATTGCTCGCTATTTTTATTTTCCTGTTCCTCGCAGGGCCGTCCGTCGATGTGACGAACTGGGAGCCGTTCATGCCGTTCGGCTTCGCGGGCGTCTCGGCAGGTGCGGCCGTCATCTTCTTTGCGTATCTCGGCGTCGATTCCGTTGCGACGGCAGCGGAGGAAACGAAGAATCCCGCGCGCGACATGCCCATCGGCATCATCGCGTCGCTGGCCATCTGTACGCTCTTGTACATCGCCGTGACGGCCGTCATGACGGGCAACGTGCCGTACACGGAGCTCGACACGGCCGAGCCTGTCGCATTTGTACTGCGCGAGCTCGGCTACCGTTTCGGTTCAGCGCTCGTCGGCACGGGAGCGATTGCGGGCCTCACGACGGTGCTCCTCGTCATGATGTACGCTCAGACGAGAGCTTTTTTTGCGATGAGCCGTGACGGCCTGATTCCGCAGGCTGTCTGCAAAATCCATCCGCGCTTTGCGACGCCGCATCGCATCACGATTCTTGTCGGCCTTGCGGTCGCGCTGATTTCGGGCTTCACGCCAATCAACGTCGTCGCGGAAATGTGCAGTGTTGGCACGCTGTTTGCTTTCATTATTTCCGCCATCGGCGTCGTCGTGCTGCGCCACCGCCAGCCGGATGCGCGGCGTCCGTTCCGTTGCCCGGCCATCCACGTCATGAGCCTGCTTGCCATCCTCTCGTGCGGCTACATCATGTACAACCTTTCCTCGATGACCTGGGAGCGCTTCTGGATTTGGAGTGCGGCTGGCCTCGTCATATATTTTGCCTATGGACGGCGCCACAGCCGCGAAAACCATAGGGAATCATAATCAACAATCAGAAAATCTGATAAAATCGTGACGGAAAGTGTTTACAATTGCGTTTCGAACGTGTAGAATAAGGCTTAGGTATTCTGTATACCTTGTATACCTCAAATGACACAATAGGAACAATCAGAGGGGAGCTTCAACATGAGCAAAAAGATGAAAACGATGGACGGCAACACCGCTGCCGCCTACATCTCCTACGCGTTCACGGACGTCGCAGCCATCTACCCGATCACGCCGTCTTCGCCGATGGCAGAGCATGTCGACGAGATGGCGGCGCATGGCGCCAAGAACCTCTTCGGCGAAAAGGTCCGCGTCATCGAGATGCAGTCGGAAGCCGGTGCAGCTGGTGCTGTCCATGGTTCTCTGCAGGCGGGCGCGCTGACGACGACCTACACGGCATCGCAGGGCTTCCTCCTCATGATCCCGAATCTCTACAAGATTTCCGGCGAACTGCTGCCTGGCGTCTTCCATGTCTCGGCGCGTGCCCTTGCGACGAGCTCGCTGAACATCTTCGGCGACCAGCAGGATGTTATGGCGGCTCGCCAGGCAGGCTGCGCGATGCTCGCCGAGGCCAGCGTGCAGGAGGTCATGGACCTCTCGGCTGTCGCTCACCTCGTTGCCATCAAGGGCCGCGTGCCGTTCATCAACTTCTTTGACGGC
>ONJV01000166.1 GCA_900318215.1 uncultured Veillonellaceae bacterium | reverse complement strand
ATCCCTTTCCGCATTTGCCACGCCCATGCTGATGCTGACCGCGCGCCCGTAAATCGACCGGTCGTCCACGATGGACTGCCGGATGTCCGACAGCAGCTGCAGGAACGCCGCATAATCCATGACGCCCTCGTCGAGAATCACGAACTCGTCGCCGCCCATGCGGATGAGATAGAGCCCCTGCGTCCACTGCAATTTCCGCTGGATCAGGTCGCAGACGAGCTGCAGCACGAGATCGCCCGTCTCATGGCCGAAATCCGTATTGTACTGCTTGAAATTGTCGATATCGAAGAACGCGAGCGACAGACCGCCATGTCCTTTCGACGAATGGAACATCTCCGTGCTGTACGACACATAGAAATAGCGGTTGTAGGCATTGACGAGGCTGTCGTAGAACACCATGCGGTGAATGAGCGGCTCCGCCTGCTTCAGCATGTGGCTCATGTCCTCGAAAATCAGGCCCTTCTTCGTCAGCTGCCGCCGATGCCGCTCGACCGCGTCATGCATCTCCACGAGCTCCTGGCGCGCGGCCAGCACCTTTTCGCACGGGATGGATGACGCGCCCTGGCAGTCCGCATCGAGGCGGCCGACGAGCGATTCGAGGGAATGCATGATCTGGATCGCTTCCTTGAGATCCTGCGTCTCATAGCCCGTCAGCTCCTCGCGCCGCTGCATCACATAGTCGCAGAGGAACTTCAGCGGATAGACCTTTTCGCCCGGAGAGAGATGTTCATCACTCGATTTCATGAATGGTTCCTTCCTTCCCTTCGAACACGAGGAACAGCCCTGTCTGGTTCGCGTTCTGCCCGCGCAGCTGCTCGCCGCCGCTCACGACGCCGTAATATGGCCCGAGCGCCGCCGACCGCGCGCATACGACCTGGTCCGTGATGCCGTGCCGCTCATAATATTGGTAGCGATGGTAGCACTCGATCGTGAACACGAACATCCGATGCGGCACGGCCTTGCAGATGCGCTCCGACGTCTCCCGCGCGATGCGGTCGTAGTCCTCCGAATCGAGAATGTAGATCGCATCGTTGAGATTCACCGTCTTCACCGTATCGACCGCCCCATCCGGCTCCACGCCGCGCATCGAGATCACGAAGACCTCGCTGCCGAGCATGCGCCCGATCGGCCGGTCGAGGACGTGTTCGAGAATCTTGTCACGTCCGATGCCCGTTTCCTCGCTGTAGACGTCGGCCGCCGGGCGGTCATCGAGCTCGACGAGCCGCCGCGTCTGGGTATCCACCTTCGTCGCGAGATGCATCGGCGCCCCCGGCCGCACGCCGTAAAAAATTTCGCGGAACAGAATCACGCGGCCATGCAGATTCTTGAGGAACAACGCGATGCAGGCATCTTCATAAATCCGTCCCTGATATGCCACCTGGAACTGCGCCTCCGGATTCGTCAGCGCATCCGTGTGGAACGCCGACCCGCCAAAGAGAGGCACGCCGAGCGGCGCGAGCATTGCCGTCAGCGTCGTCACGAGCTTGCCCTCGCTGTTCGTGCAGAACTCGAGGCAGACCGTATCGAGATTCGCCACGCCGAGGCCGCAGACCTTGCGCTGCACCTCGAGCACGTACTGCACCGGCGCCTGGCTGATATTCTCGAGCAGCATCGCATCCGCGAGGATGTCCGGATCGTCTTTCCCGAAAAGAAACAGCATCATGCAATCTTCGTCGAGATGGTCGCCGTCAAAAATGCGCACCGACTCGAGCCCGAGCGTCACGCTCTCGGGGAACGCCTTCGCCATGCGCTGCGCCGCCTCCGGCAAGGTATCCTGCGGCGTCAGGAACAGCACGACCGCCATTCCCTTCGCGCGGCGGTGCGCCCGCATCGAAAACGTCGCCAGCGACTCCCCCCGCCGGCTTTTCATGATCTCCATAGGGCATCCCTCTTTCAACAACATGTTCCCTGTCTTATCAGTTTATCAGAATTCCGGGCAAATTACAAGCAATTCAAACAAATTCGGCTGAAAACTCCTATGAAACAATTGTCCCAGCCCATCCTGCCCGCATGCAACACGGCTGTCAAGCAAAAATACTTGCATCCCCTCTGCCGTTATGCTATAATACACTCATTGTGTGCGGGAGCCGCGGCTCCTCACCGACAAACTGAAATCAAAACCCAGATTTCAAAAAGCAAGGAGGTGTATCGACATGGCACATGTTTGCGAAATCTGCAACAAAGGCGAGCTCGCTGGCAACAACGTCAGCCACTCCCATCTGAAGACGAAGCGTTCCTGGAAGCCGAACATCCAGCGCGTCCGCGCGATCGTCGACGGCGAGGTCAAACGCATCAACGTCTGCACGCGCTGCCTCCGTTCCGGCAAGGTCGAGCGCGCTCTCTGATCTTTTGCGCAAAATATCAGAAGCTCAAAAAGGAGCTGCGGCACCGAAATGGTGTCGCAGCTCCTTTTGCTTTCCTTGCTTTCCAGATGAGGAAAATCCCTGTTGCAGTTGTACAGCCAATTGTCGCTAGCACTTCGTGCGCATATGTGTCAGATCTACGACACAGCCACCCCATGACAGGCCAACGCCGAACCCCATGAGCAGGACATGATGCAATTCTCTGCCTGCGTTCGCCTGCATCATATCGCAGAGCGCAATGGGAATCGAGCTCGATACTGTATTTCCTATTTCTGCGACATCATTCCAATACGGCAAGCCCTCCAGCCCGCATTCTTGCTGCAGATACTGGAGCATAAATCGATTTGCTTGATGGAAAACATAATAATCGATGTCATTCCTGACAAGATGCGTCTTCGAGAGAATCTCTTCCAAGGCCTTCGGTACGACATCGAGCGCAAAATTCATGATGCCAGAACCGCTCATATAGAGGTTTCGATTCGTTCGGACATTGCCATACTTGTCCTTTGACTCTTCCGTCGGTGTCGTCTCATACGGATGGCGCTGTCCACCGACAGGAACAACGAGATCTTTTGCTCCGCTGCCATCTGTCCCATAGACAAGACCATCAATGCCGGATGAATCTGCATCAACAGCCTCTACAAGCGTCGCTGTTGCACCGTCGCCAAAGAGCGGCAACGTCGCACCGTCTTCAGGATGGATGTACTTGCTATATGTTTCTGATGTCAGGAGAAGCACATGCTCTGCCTGTCCAGACTCAATAAAACCTTTCGCAATGCCGAGACCATAGATATAGCCTGAACAGCCGAGATCGAAATCAAACGCTCCGCACGACTTCCTCAATCTCAATCGATCTTGCAGGACGCAAGCGGTCGGCGGAAGGAAATAATCCGGCGACTGCGTACAGAGAATCAAAAAATCAATGGATTCGCGACAGCCAGTCACAGCAAGCAGTTTTTCTGCTGCCTGATATGCGAGATCACCTGATGTTTCACAATCCGATGCAATATGCCTTGCAATAATTCCTGTCTTCTTCCGCATGCGCCCCGGCGGATTTTCCACACGTTGCACAGGAATTGCCGTTGCCAATCTCGTAATGTATGCTTTCAAAAAATCGCCCTCGATTTCAAAGAAAATACCATCCCGTTGCTGTTATCTTCTCTACAAAGCTCACGCAAGATAACCGCCATCCACGGGAATGCTCGTGCCTGTAATCCAGCGAGCACGGCTGCTCAAAAGAAAGAGCACCATTCCGCTGACATCCTCCGGTTTTCCAAATCCCAATAAGGTCCGTGCGGTCATCAGGTTCATATTTGTCCCATCGGATTTCGCTGCATCCGTCATCGGCGTTTCCACCCATCCAGGCAGGATGCTGTTGACGCGATGGCCTTTCCGGCAAATCTCTTTCGAAACTGCTCGAAGTGCTGCATTCATGGCTTCTTTTGCAGCAACATATGCCATTTCTCCTGCCACAGGTGCTTTCGAAGATACAGAAGAAAACAATACGCTGGAGGTTCCGCGTATTCCATATTTCATTTTGGTCACTAGCCGCAATAACTCCATACCTGCCCAAAAATTCGTTTCCATAATCTGATGTGCCAGCACACTGTCAAAGGATTGGAGCGGCGTATATTCTACAATGCCTGCGGCATGCACGCAGCCGCTCAATTTTCCATGCAATGCAACAAATGACGCTATGCTTGCTTCCAGCTCTTCGCGATGACAGACATCGCATACCGCAGGAAAAATCGACCTTGCCGCATGATTTTGCACCTCTGCAAGACGCTCCCGGTTTCGGCCGATTGCAAGCACTTCGGCACCAGCTTCTGCGAGTTCGACTGCCACTTGTCGCCCCATCCCGGACGATGCACCCGTTACGACATAGCGTTCACCTGCGAAGTCAAATGCGACCTTGCTCATAATACGTCTACCCCTGAAATTTCCGTCTGTGAGAACTCCTTCGGTTTCATTCTCCCCCGTCAAGAGAGAAGTGCATATAGATCTTGCACCGTCTGTGCCGACTGGATGCTGGAACGCTCCATCTTCTTCCCCGTTGCGAGCTTTGCCATCGCAAGAAAGCTCACGAATGCCAGCGAATCCCATTCCTCGATATTCCCGAGCTGGGTCTGCATCGCAATCTCCTCTTCTGTATCAAGGATATCTTCTTTCATCTTCGTCAAAAATTCCTGCTCTGTCATCATTCTTCCTCCCGGAAATGCATTCTCATAGATTCATTTTCATTCTTCATAAAGGACATCCAGGATGCCCGCAAATTTTTCTTTTTTGCGTTCATACTCCTGAACTGTCCGCACATATTCGATTTGCGGGCGAGCGTGGTCGCCTTTTACAAAAAGTTCCGCCGGATATTGTATCTCTGCCTCGTTTGGATGGAATCCCAACAGACGATTGATATGCAGCGCCTTGCGATTTTTTACGCCGATGTGCGCATACATGCGGTCGACGAATTGATACAGATAGTCGCTATGCAGGAAAAAGCTCTCAAGAAGCTGGCCGGAATTCCGATACGTCGAATTTCCAAGCAGCAATCGCCCAGAAATGCACTGCCGCCGCTCAGGATCCATATCTGTCCAGCCGAGCGTGCCGAATGGCGTTCCATCTTTCTTGTCTACCATGATGAGAAAGCCCTGCGTCGAATCTTCCAGATACCGCTCATACCAGGCTTCCTCTTTTTCCATCGTCAACCTTTCCGGCTGGTTGAGGAAATGATTCAGGGCCGTATCATTCCGCCAGCGGATGACGGGTTCGAAATATTTCGGCTGGATTTCCTCCATTACCACGCCGCGTCCCTCGAGGTGCAAAACTTCTTTTCGTTTGTCGCGCATGTCGTCTCCCCCATCATGCTTTCTCGTACCCGTTCACCGTCTCGATGACATACCGCACTTCCTCTTCCTTCATACCGTTAAACATCGGCAGGCTCAGGACGG